>NZ_JBEXHP010000086.1:0-25050 GCF_040607895.1 Micromonospora sp. NPDC005220 | reverse complement strand
CTGTTGCTCCGGGGCCCGACGTCGCGGGGTCGTCCGTCAGGCGGCGGGGACCTCGGCGGTGGTGCGGATCCGGTCCAGCGCCGGGGCGGAGACCGGCGACTGCGCGGTCAGGTACGCCACGAACGCGTCCAGGTCGATCTGACCGGTGACCTGGTTCGTCCCGCCGGTGAGGGCGCTGAAGCCGTCACCGCCGCCGGCCAGGAAGTTGTTCACCGTCACCCGGTAGGTGGCGGCGGTGTCGACGGCGGTGCCGCCGATGGTGAGGCTGCCCCGGACCACGCGGGTGCCGGCGCACGGGTTGGCGACCGTACCGGTGGTGCCGTTCGGGTCGACCACGTAGCCCACCGTGGCCGACGGGTACAGGGTTCGACCGGTCACGAACTGCTGCTCCAGGACGCAGTAGAGCTGCGCGCCGGTGAGGTCCAGTGTCACCAGGTTGTTGGCGAACGGCTGGACCGTGAACGCCTCCTCGTAGGTGACCGGGCCGGCGTCGAGGTCGGCCCGGACGCCGCCCGGGTTCATGAAGGCGGCGACCGCGTTCTGTTCGTCGTCGGTGGCGGCGAGCTGCGCGTCGGCGATCAGGTTGCCCAGTGGCGATTCGCCCAGACTCGTACCAAAGAGGGTTTCCTGGCTCCGGGTGATCGCCTGGCTGGTCACACCGACCTGGCGTCCGGCGACCGGGCCGAGCACCGTCTTGTATTTGTTGATCAGCGCGGTCTGCTTCGGGTCCTTGGCGACGTCCCGGCTGACCACGACGTTGTTCGCGGCGGCGGAGATCACGTCGCCGCTCCGCGGGTCGATCTTGAGGTCGATGTCGGTGACCAGGCGGCCGAACGAGCTGGCACTGGTGACCAGCTTGCCGTTGATGTTGCAGTTGTACGCCTGGTGGGTGTGGCCGCTGACCACCACGTCGATCGACGGGTCCATCCGGTTGGCGATGTCCACGATGGGCCCGGTCATGCCGACGCAGTCGTTGATCCCACCGGTCGCGGCCTGGGTGCCGCCCTCGTGCAGCAGAACCACGATCGCCTGTACGCCCTTGCGGCGCAGCTCACGAGCGTACCGGTTGGCGGTGTCCGCCTCGTCGGCGAAGCTGAGACCGGCAACGCCCTGCTGGCTGACGATCTGCGGGGTGCCCTCCAGGGTCATGCCGATGAAGCCGACCTTGACACCCTGCACCTTGTGGATCGCGTACGGCGCCATCAGCGGCTTGCCGGTCGCGGTCTTGAAGGCGTTCGCGGACAGGTACTGGAAGCCGGCGCCCCGGTACGGGGTGCCGTCGGCGCAGCCGTCGACGGGGTGGCAGCCGCCGTTCTGGATCCGCAGCAGCTCGGCGGCGCCCTCGTCGAACTCGTGGTTGCCGACGCTGGCGTAGTCCAGCCCGGCCATGCTCAGCGCCTCGATGGTCGGCTCGTCGTGGAACGCGGCCGAGAGCAGCGGGGACGCGCCGATCAGGTCACCGGCGGCGACCGTGATGGTGTTCTTCTTCTTGGCGGCCGCGCGCAGCTCGGCCAGGTGGGTCGCGAGGTATTCGACGCCTCCGGCGGTCTGCCCGGCGATGGTGCCGCTGGAGCCGCTCGGGGGTTCGAGGTTGCCGTGGAAGTCGTTGAGGGCCAGCAGGGTGACGTCGACCGGCTTCGGCCGCGCGTCGGCTTGCTCAGGGCTGGTGGCGACCGCGCCGAGGGCGGCCACCGCGAGCGCGGTCAGGCCGACAGCGGCCCGACGCATCCCGGGTATGAACATGGATCTCCTTGTGAGAATCGGCGCGTACGGTGCCCGGCCTCTGGGTCGACCGGGGCCGCCGACGGACGCCGTCGAAAGGGTCGCGGATGGCGGTGGTTGAGCATGGGCCCCCGCCCCGAAAGCTTCTCATCCGGACGCCCACCGGTCGACCCGGGCAGCACATCGGAGCAGCGGGTACGCCGAGACCAGGAATCGATCACCGTTTGGCACGGTCTGCCGCACAGTGTCCGACCCAGGGTCTAGAAAGGACGAGACAGCCAACGCGGACAGGAGGCATCGTGAGCGGACCGACTCCGGTGGTGGAGCAGGTGCGATCGGCGGACGGCACGCCCATCGCGTTCGAGCGGTCCGGTGCCGGGCCGGCCGTCATCCTGGTCGGCGGCGCGTTCGGCGATCGCCACACGACCCGCGACCTGGCTGCGGCATTGGCACCGGACTTCACCGCCTTCGGCTATGACCGTCGGGGTCGGGGCCACAGCGGCGACACCGCACCGTACGAGGTCGGCCGTGAGATCGACGACCTGGCCGCCCTGATCGCGGCGGCAGGTGGTTCCGCCGCCGTCTACGGCATCTCCTCCGGCGCCGTCCTGGCCGCCCTCGCCACCGCACAGGGCCTGCCGGTGACCGGGTTGGTCCTGTTCGAGCCACCGTTCAAGGTCGGCACGCACGTGGGCGTCCACAAGGACATCACCCCGCAGCTCATCGAGCTGATCGCCGCCGACGACCGGGACGGCGCGTTGGAGATCTTCCTCAGCGCCTCGGTGGGGTTGCCGGCCGAGCAGATCACCGAGATGCGGTCGCAACCGATGTGGGCCGGGCTGACGGCGGTGGCACACACCCTGGTGTACGACGCGATCGTCACCGCCGGAGGGCGACTCCCCGCCGACCTGCTGGCGACCATCACCGCGCCGACCCTCGCGCTGGACAGCACCGGCAGTCCACAGTGGTTGCGGGATGCGAGTCGGGCGGCGGCCGAGGCCGTGCCGGGCGGCCGGTCGGTGAGCCTCGACGGCGGTTACCACGAGGTTCCGCCGACGACCCTGGCCCCGGTGCTGCGCGAGTTCCTGCTCGGTTGACGGCACCGACACACCGCCCGACCAGCGCACGGCGGGCAGATGATGGGAGGCACCCCGGACTGGCGCGCACCCGGCGGCTCAGCCGTCGGCCAGCACCTCGTCGACCAGTGCCGCTACGGCGTCCGACGGCCAGGCGCCCGCCACGCCGGGCCGGGCCGCCAGGTAGGTGGCGATCCGCTCGGCGGGCCAGCCGTGCGACTCGCGTAGGCCCCGGGCGATCATGCCGAGGTAGATCGGCGCGGGTGGTCGGCACCGCGCGGTTGACGCCCCGTCGGGTGCGGTGAAGGTGAGCATCGGAACGCCGTCGCGGCTACCCGGGCAGACCAGCGTCTCGTACCGTCCCGGGCCGAGCGTGGCCCGTCCGTTGGCGACGGCGGCGTCGATTGCCGCGCCGGTCGCCGGGACCAGCTCGGCCAAGTCGCCCGGCGGGCGGTACATCTCCTGGGCCGCGATGTCGGTGAACTGCTCCAGGGTGACCAGGTAGGCGCGGGCCGCGGCCTCGCCCGGCAGGTGCGGGTCGTAGAAGGCCATGCCGCCGGTCCAGGCCCCGGACTCGCCGGCGAAGTAGATGCCGCCGGGCAGCGACACCGGCGCCGACCGGCTCGGGGGACGCCGATCGCGGCAGCCCGGGTAGGTCCGCTTTCCGCCGGGTGGGCAGCCGCCACCGATGTACCAGGCCAGCCGGGCGGCGTGCATGTTCGAGCCGTACGAGACGTACCAGACCAGCACGGCGGCGACCTCAGAAGCCGCAGGTCTGCCCGGCGGAGTGGCTCACCTGCACGGTGTGCGTCACACAGCCGCCGGCCTCGACCGAGTGCAGCAGGAAGGCGGTGGGCTCGTGCACCCAACCGATCTGCTCGTCGGCGCTCATGGTGAGCGTGCTCTGCTTCCACGTGCTGGGTGCCACGGTGAGGACCGTGCCCGCGTACGCCGTGGTGACCGGGCGGTGCAAATGGCCGGCGGCGACCCGTACGACGTGCCGGTGGCGGCCGATCACCTCGGCGAGCGCGTCACCGTCGGCGAGCCGGATGGAGTCCGCCGCGGGGATACCGACCGCGACCGGCGGGTGGTGCAGGAAGATCACGGCGGGCACCTCGGGCCGCCCGGCGAGCACCCCGTCGAGCCAACCGAGTTGTTCCTCACCTAGTTGGCCGCCGTCGCTGCCGGGGACGAGCGAGTCGAGCACCACGACGGACGCCGCCTCGTGATCGACGTGGTAGTACGCCGAGAAGCCGCCGCCGAGCCACGGTGTGCCGCCGAACGCGTCGAGCAGGGACTCCCGGTCGTCATGGTTGCCGGTGGTCAGGTGCACCGGCAGCGGGAACCGGCCGATCACCTCGCGCAGCGCCGCGTACTCGTCGGGCTGGCCGTGGTCGGCAAGGTCGCCGGTGATCACCACGCAGTCCGGTCGGGGTCGCAGCGCCAGCACCCGTCCGAGCGCTCGGTGCAACCCGGCGGCCGGTTCGGCGGCGAGCAGGCCGGTGGTCAGGTGCGGGTCACTGAGCTGGGCGATGAGCATGGGCTCGCCTCCTCGGCGCCGGGTTGCTTCACGCTATCGCCGGGCGCGGCATCCTGGGGAGCAGGCGTCCACAGGCTGCGTCCACACCCTGTGGATAGCACGTGTGTACGAAGCCCGGTTGGCCCCAGTCAGCGTGAGTACGCTTGATCGAGCGGTTCGGCGTCGGCCGGGCCCCTCCCCTACCTGGAACGACGTGCGAGTGGATCATCAGCGAGTCATCCGTGACGTCACCGTCCGCCTGCCGATGGCGTCGAGCGCGCCGGAGGCGTGTCGATGGACGGTCACCGCGCTGTCCCGGCACACCCCGGCGACCATCTCCGTGCTGCTCGCGGTCCACGACCGCCTGCGCTGCGTCGCGGCGACCGGGGCCTGGCAGGTCTTCGCCACCGTGCCGGCGCGGACCGGCATCGTCGGCCGGGTGTACGCGAGCGGCGCTCCCGCCGTCGTTCCGGACGTCACCGTCGACCCGGACTACCTACCTGTACGCCCGGACGTGACCGCCGAGCTGTGCGTACCGGTGCTGGACCCGACGGGCCGGGCGATCGGCGTACTCGACCTGCAGTGGAGTGAGCCGACCGACCTGGAGCCGTGGCGGGAGACCGCGCAGCGGCTGGCCGACGGGCTCGGCGCGCGGATCGCCGCCCTCGGTGGCCCACCGGCGGAGAGCCGCAGCGAGAAGCTGCTCCGGCACGCGGCCGCGCTCTCCTCCGCGCCGACCGAGGAGGAGGTGATGGGGGTGGCGGCCGGCGCCGCCCGGGAGGTCTCCACGCTCTCCACCGCGCTGCTGCTGATCGGCGGTCAGCTCGGCCCGTCCCCGGCGACGCCGAGTGACCTGGAGACCCGGATCCGTGCCGAGTTGGCCGGGGCGGGTCCGGCCGCCCTGAACCGGATGGTCGAGCGGGCACACCGGTACGGCGCCGGCTACACGCTGGGCGAGGCCGGGCACCCGCCGACCGAGGACTACCGGCCGCTGACCCGGGCGGGGGTACGCACGCTGGTCGCCGTGCCGGTCGGGCCGACGGACGCCGGTGGGGTGTTGCTGGTCGCCGACGAACGCGCGCTGCGTCCGGACCCGACCACGGTCAGCCTGATGGAGTTGCTCGCCGGGCAGGCCTGGACGAGCGTGGACCGGCTGCGCACGCTGGCCCGACTGCGGGAGCAGGCCAGCTCCGACCCGTTGACCGGGTTGCGGCACACCGGCCCGTTCGGGCAGCGGATCGCGGCGGCCACCCCCGGGCGTACGGCCCTGCTGGCGATCGACGTGGACGGCTTCAAGAGCGTGAACGA
Organism: Micromonospora sp. NPDC005220; assembly: GCF_040607895.1. Lineage (NCBI taxonomy): Bacteria > Bacillati > Actinomycetota > Actinomycetes > Micromonosporales > Micromonosporaceae > Micromonospora > Micromonospora sp. NPDC005220. The sequence continues at coordinate 19,425 of NZ_JBEXHP010000086.1, read as the reverse complement.
CACGTACGGCCACCAGGCCGGTGACCGGGTGCTGGTCGGGTTGGCGCGGGCGTTGGAGGGTGCGCTGCGGCACGGCGACGAGTTGTACCGGATCGGCGGCGACGAGTTCGTCGCGGTGATCGAGGTGAGCCGCCCGGAGGAGGCGGTCCGGATCGCCGAACGGTTGACCGAGGCGGCCCGACGCATCGGCCGCACGATCAGCGTGGGCGTCGCGCTACCCCGCCCCGGCGAAACCCCCAACGGCACCCTGAAAAGAGCCGACCAGGCCCTCTACGCGGTAAAGCGCCAGGGCCGAGACGGCGTCCAACTCTCCGCGGCCTAACCGCCCCGCCCCCAGTGGGGTGTGGCGCGCGGTCAGGAGGTGCGGAGCTCTTTGGCTAGGAGTTCGGCTATCTGGGCGGTGTTGAGGGCTGCGCCCTTGCGGAGGTTGTCGCCGGTGACGAAGAAGTCCAGAGCCCGGGGATCGTCCAGGGCGCGGCGGATCCGGCCGACCCAGGACGGGTCGGTGCCGACGGCATCGATCGGCATCGGGAACTCCCCGGCCGCGGGGTCGTCGACCAGGATCACGCCGGGGGCGTTGCGCAGCGCCTCGCGGGCGCCCTCGGCGTCGACCTCGGTGGCGAAGACCGCGTGCACGGCCACCGAGTGGCCGGTCACGACCGGCACCCGGACGCAGGTGGCGGAGACCTTCAGGTCGGGGAGACCGAGGATCTTCCGCGACTCGTTGCGGATCTTCATCTCCTCCGATGACCAGCCGCTGTCCGCCGGGGAGCCGGCCCAGGGGACCACGTTGAGCGCCATCGGCGCCGGGAACGGGCCCAGGTCGTCGCCGACCGCCTGGCGTACGTCGCCGGTGCGCGAGCCCAGCGCCCGATCGCCGGCGACCTTGGTGAGCTGGTCGTGCAGGATGTCCACGCCAGCCTGTCCGGCCCCGGAGACCGCCTGGTAGGAGGCGAGCACCAACTCCCGTAGGCCGTACTCGCGGTGCAGCGGCGCGACCGCGACGATCATCGCGAGGGTGGTGCAGTTGGCGTTGGCGATGATGCCCCGGGGTCGGTTGCGGACCTGCTCGGGGTTGATCTCCGGAACGACCAGCGGGACGTCGCGGTCCATCCGGAACGCGCCGGAATTGTCGACAGCGATCGCGCCTCGGCTGACGGCGATCGGCGCCCACTCGGCGGAGACCTCGTCGGGCACGTCGAACATGGCCACGTCGACCCCGTCGAACGCCTCGGGGGTCAGCGCCTGGACGACGAGTTCCTCGCCCCGGCAGCGCACCCGACGCCCGACGGAGCGCTCGGAGGCGAGCAGCCGGATCTCGCCCCAGACGTTGCGCCGCCCGGTGAGCAGCTCACACATCACGGTGCCGACGGCACCTGTCGCTCCGACCACGGCAAGGGTGGGCAGCGCCGTCATCGGCGCTACCTACCCGTCCCCGCGTAGACCACGGCTTCGGTGTCGCCGCCCAGCTCGAACGCGTCGTGAATGGCGCGGACGGCGGCGTCGAGGTCGGTGTCCCGGCAGACCACGGAGACCCGGATCTCGGAGGTGGAGATCATCTCGATGTTGACCCCGGCCGCGCCGAGCGCGGCGAAGAAGCCGGCCGCCACCCCGGGGTGCGAGCGCATGCCGGCGCCGATCAGCGAGACCTTGCCGACGTGGTCGTCGTAGAGCAGGCCCTTGAACTTGACCGGCTCCTGGATCTTGCTGAGCGCGGCCATCGCGGTGGGGCCGTCGGCCTTGGGCAGGGTGAACGAGATGTCCGTCCGGCCGGTGCCCTCGGTGGAGACGTTCTGCACGATCATGTCGATGTTGATCTCGGCGCCGGCGACGGTGTCGAAGATCCGCGCGGCGGCACCCGGCTCGTCGGGCACCCCGACGATCGTGATCTTGGCCTCGCTGCGGTCGTGCGCGACCCCGGTGATCAGTGCCTGCTCCACGGAAGGGTCCTCCATCGATCCGGTGACCATCGTGCCGGTGTTGGTCGAGTATGACGAACGGACGTGGATCGGCAACCCCGCCCGCCGGGCGTACTCCACGCTACGCAGGTGCAGCACCTTCGCGCCGCAGGCGGCCAGCTCCAGCATCTCCTCGTACGTGATGTGCTGAATGTGCCGGGCGTTGGGCACGATCCGCGGGTCGGCGGTGAAGATGCCGTCCACGTCGGTGTAGATCTCGCAGACGTCGGCGTGCAGGGCGGCGGCGAGCGCCACGGCGGTGGTGTCCGAACCACCGCGACCCAGCGTGGTGACGTCCTTGGTGTCCTGCGAGACGCCCTGGAAGCCGGCCACGATGACCACCGACCCCTCGTCGAGCGCGCCCTTGAGCCGCCCGGGGGTGACATCGATGATCCGGGCGCGGCCGTGCACCGAGGTGGTGATCACGCCGGCCTGCGAACCGGTGAACGAGCGGGCTTCGTACCCCAGGTTGTGGATGGCCATGGCCAGCAGGGCCATGGAGATCCGCTCCCCGGCGGTGAGCAGCATGTCCAGCTCACGGCCCGGCGGCAGCGGGCTGACCTGGTTGGCCAGGTCGAGCAGCTCGTCGGTGGTGTCGCCCATCGCGGAGACCACCACCACCACGTCGTCGCCGGCCTTGCGGGCGGCGACGATGCGCTCGGCCACCCGCTTGATCCGCTCGGCGTTGGCGACGGAGGACCCGCCGTACTTCTGCACCACGAGTGCCACGACGGTGCACTCCCTCCCAGCGACCCTGAGCGTGCCGACGCCGCCGGAACCGGGGCCGGCGGCGCGTGTCAGACCCCATGAGGGTATCCGGCGGGTAACGACGCCGGGTCAGGTGATCCCACCATCCGGCCCGTCCGGGGCCGGCCGGGCCGGTCCCACCAGGTCGGGCGGTACGCGGAAACGGCCCGCCCGACACGCCGGAACGGGCCCGGTACGCGTCGGCACCCACCAACCGCCCGCACCCACCAGAATGGGCCGGTGCCCGTCCTCAACCGCTCGGCCGGCCGCGTGCTCGGGCCGCTCGTCCTCGCCCTGTCGGCACTCCTGGTCGCCTGCACCAGTGAACAGCCGCCTCCCCCGCCACCCGCCGATCCGGGGCCGGTCGAGGTGGACGCCGCGCGCGATGAGTTGGCCGCGCTGGCCGCGGCGGCTCAGGACCGTCACCTGGTGGCCCAGTACGTGTACAGCCAGGCCGGCCAACCCGATCGGACCATCGTGTTCACCAGCGCGAACGACGGCAGCTGGCGGGTCGACGTGCCGGGGGGCGCGTTGGGTGGCACCGCCGATGTGTCGATGGCCAGCACGGCCGACGGGCTGTTCCAGTGCGCCCTGCCGTCGACCGGTCATGCCGAGTCGGCGAGTTGCGTACGCCTGGGTGAGCGCGACGACGCGATCCCCCGCCGGTCGGACCCCCGGGTCCAGCACCCGCTCACCGACTGGCTGGACGTGCTCACCGACCGCCGCGCCCCGTTGGCGGTCGCCCCGGCCACCGCACCCAAGGGCGTCACCGGCACCTGCTACTCGGTGGACTCCACCTCGGCGTCGCTCAACGCTCCGCTGGATGTGGGCATCTACTGCTACGACCAGGACGGCACGCCGACCGGCGTCCGGACCGGGGCCGGGACGCTGAGGTTGGCCGCTCCGCCCGCCCCGGCGCCGGCCACGGTGCAGCTGGCCGGCCCGGTGGTGGTCGATCGGGAGCCGCTGGACACCGCGGCGCCGACCCCGGACCCGTCGGAGAGCGCGGGCGCGGGAACGCCCTGATCTTCGTCCCGTTACGGGTGCTCTTGCCCACATTTGGTTACCCCGTCCTGGGCGGCGAATCACCCATACGGGACGATCTGTCCCATGGCCGACCTCACTCCACTGCTCGCCTACCGCTGGAGTCCACTGGCGTTCCACCCCACCGCGGAGTTGAGCGCGGCCGACGCGTCCTCCCTGTTGGAGGCGGCCCGCTGGGCACCCTCCCTGGGCAACCGCCAGCCCTGGCGGTTCACCCTCGGCTACCGGAACGACGAGACGTGGAAGCGCATCCTGGTCAACCTGCCCGAGCGCGACCAACGGTGGGCGCACCGGGCCGCCGCGCTGCTGCTCGCCGCACACGTCGACCCGGACGCCGCACCGGCCGACGGGGTCGCGTACGACCTCGGTCAGGCGGTCGCTCATCTCACCGTGCAGGCCACCGCGCTGGGGCTGCACGTGCGGCAGGTGCTGACAGTGGACCGCGCCGGACTCGCCTGCGACCTGCACCTTCCCGCCGACGTGCGGCCGTACGCGGTACTCGTCGTCGGGCAGCTCGGCGACCCACTCAGCCTGCCGGCGGACCTCGTCCCCGAGGAGACCGGCCTGCGTCGCCGTCGGCCCCTCGCCGACCTGTTGCTCGGCTGATCGACTGCCGGGGCTACTCGCCCCGACTGGCGCGCAGCAGGACGGCCGCGGCGGCGGTGTTGCGGTAGAGGACGTACCGGCCCTGTCGAGACCGGTTGACCAGGCCGGCGGCGTGCAGCGCGGCCAGGTGCTGGGAGACGTTTCCGGCGGACAGCCCGGTGAGCCGGGCCAGGTCGGTGGTGGTGGTCGCCGTGTCGAGCAGGTGCAGCAGCGCCGCCCGACCGGGGCCGATCACCCGCGCCAGCGGGTCGCCGGGCGGTGGCCCGGTCGCCTCCCAGAGCGTCCCGACCGCCCGGACCGGGTACGCGCCGGCCGGCAACGAGTCCTCCAGGAGGTTCCACAGCACCCGCCGCTCGGTGAACACCGTCGGGTTCAGCGCCAACCCTCGACCGCGGAGGTCGAAGTCCCGCTCGAACGGGTCGTCGCTGACCACCCGATCGCCGAGCCAGCGCAGGCTCGGGTGGAGCTGCTCGAAGAACCGACCGGCACCGCCCTCGGCGAGCTGGGCGGCTCGGTACGCCACATCGGCGTCGAGCAGCGCCCGCATCCGCGGCCAGTCCGGGGCGATCGCCTCGTCGTACCAGACCCGCACCGCGTCGACGAGCTGCGGCAGCAGCCCGCGAGGGTCGGCGAGCAACGCCTGCCCGAACGGACTCAGCGGCCGGCGCGCGGTGGTCGCCAGCAGATCCTGGACCACCACGGCCGGCGGCGTCGCCGCGATCTGGTCGAGCTGCTCGGCCATCTCCACGTTCGGCCGGGCCGCCGGGGTGAGGAAGTCGGGCAGCCAGCAACCCCGCCGGGCCAGCGCCGTCAGCGGTCGGACCCGGGCGGCGACCTCGGGACGGCGCAGCGTCACCCGGGCCCGGTCGATCCACGGCAGGTGCACCGCGTAGCGGACCGGGCTGGCCATCGCCCACATGCTCATGACCGTCTCGTTGGCCGGCGACACGGCGAGCCGCACTCCCGCGACGTCGGCCAGGCTGAACCGCAACTCGGACACACGCACCCCCCGCACGTAGGATTCGACCCAGCCTAAAAGGTTCGACCGGAACCAGGGGAACACGATTCACTCACCGCCCATGGGGGCCAGAGAGAACATCCGCACCGCTGTCCGAAACGTCGTACCTCCGGCCGGGATCACCCGTGCCCTGGCCGTGCAGGCCATGGTCTACGCCGTCGGCAGCGGCCTGTTCCACGCCGGCAGCGCCGTCTTCTTCACCCGGGCGCTAGGGCTCAGCGCCGCCCAGGTCGGGCTGGGCCTGTCCATCGCGGCGGGGGTGTCGCTGCTCGGCACGGTGCCGCTGGGCGGGCTGACCGACCGGTTCGGGCCGCAGCGGGTGTGGATCGTCGGGCTGGTGCTGGACGCGGCGCTCTTCGCGTCGTACCCGTTCGTGGGCGGCTTCGCGAGCTTCCTCGCCGTGGTGGTGGCGCTGGCGGCGGTGGACGCGTCGACCGGCGTGGCCCGCCAGGTCTACTCGATCAACGCGCTCCCCCCGGCCGAACGGGTCACGGCGATGGCGTACCAGCGTTCGTCGTTGAACGTCGGCTTCGGGCTGGGCGCGGTGATCAGCGGCCTGGTGCTGGCGGTGGACACGATCGAGGCGTACCGCGCAATGGTCTGGTTCATCGCGGCGGTGATCCTGGTGACGGCCCTGTTCGTGCGGCGACTGCCCCGACTGCCCCGGACGACCCGGCCGGTGGAGCCGATGAGCCGGCTCGCCGTGCTCCGGGACCGCCCGTTCATGGCCGTGTCCCTGCTGTCCGGGTTGCTCACCGCGCACCAGACGCTCTACCTGACGGTGATGCCGCTCTGGATCCTCACCCACACCGACGCCCCGAAGACGGTGATCGCCGCTCTGGTGCTGCTCAACACGGTCCTGATCGTGCTGCTCCAGGTACGCGCCAGCCGGGGCGCCGACACCGCCGAGGGCGCGGCCCGGGCCTCTCGCCGAGGAGCCCTACTGATCGCCCTGTTCTGTCTGGTCCTGCCGATCTCCGGGGTCACCCGGGGCGGGTTCACCATCGTGCTGCTGGTGGCCGCCGCGACGGTACTGATCCTGGCCGAGCTGATCGAGTCGGCGGGCACCTGGGGGCTCACCGCCACCCTGCCGCCGGCCGCCCAACGTGGCGCGTACGTGGGGGCGTTCCGTCTCGGCACGCAGGTGCAGTACCTGATCGCCCCGGCGGGGCTGACCGCGCTCGGGGTGACCACCGGCGGGTGGGGCTGGTTCCCGGCAGCGGCGATCTTCGTCCTGGTGGGGCTGGTTATCGTGCCCGTCGTGGGCTGGGCCGGACGGACCCCGAGGCTGGGCGCCGACGCCCCGGAGCAGACCATGACGCTGGTCCCATAGTCCGGACCCACCTTCCCACCCTCCGTTACATCACGTAGGGTGACGTGGTCATGTGGCAGGCGCTTCTCCTCCTTAGCCGCCGCGACGAGGCCTGACCGGCCGGCACCTCGTCGCGGAGTCGCATCGCGCCGTCCAGCACATCTGAGTTTCTTATCGGCACCGCCGCGCACCGTCGCCCGGCGATTCGCTGACACCTTCCGATCTGCTGACGCCACATGTTCCAGGGAGCACTCTGAGATGGCTCAACCTGTCACCGACGCTGATACCGATCCGATCGCCCGGCAACGCCCGAGCCGGATGCCGTACCACCGCTACCAGCCGTACCAGGAGCAGTTCCGGGTCGACCTGCCGGACCGCACCTGGCCCACCCGCACCGTCGAGGCCGCGCCGCGCTGGTGCGCGGTGGATCTCCGGGACGGCAACCAGGCCCTGATCGACCCGATGTCGCCGGAGCGCAAGCGCCGGATGTTCCAGCTGCTGGTCCAGATGGGCTACAAGGAAATCGAGGTCGGTTTCCCGTCGGCCAGCCAGACCGACTTCGACTTCGTCCGGCAGCTCATCGAAGAGGACATGATCCCGGACGACGTCACCATCCAGGTGCTCACGCAGTGCCGGGAGCACCTGATCGACCGGACGTTCGAGTCTCTGCGCGGCGCGAAGCGGGCCATCGTGCACTTCTACAACTCGACCTCCACCCTCCAGCGGCGGGTGGTCTTCGGCCTGGACAAGGACGGCATCGCCGACATCGCCACCACCGGCGCGCGGCTCTGCCAGAAGTACGCGGAGATCCACACCCCGGACACGGAGATCTTCTACGAGTACTCGCCGGAGTCGTACACGGGCACCGAGCTGGAGTACGCGCTGGAAGTCTGCTCCCGGGTGATCGACGTGATCGACCCGACCCCCGACCGGCCGCTGATCATCAACCTGCCGGCCACCGTCGAGATGGCCACCCCCAACGTGTACGCCGACTCGATCGAGTGGATGCACCGGCACCTGCCGCGCCGGGACAGCGTGGTGCTGAGCCTGCACCCGCACAACGACCGGGGCACCGGCGTGGCCGCCGCCGAGCTGGGTCTGCTGGCCGGTGCGGACCGCATCGAGGGCTGCCTGTTCGGCAACGGTGAGCGCACCGGCAACGTCGACCTGGTGACCCTGGGGCTCAACATCTTCTCCCAGGGCATCGACCCGATGATCGACTTCTCGAACATCGACGAGATCCGGCGAGCCGTCGAGTACTGCAACCAGCTGCCGGTGCACGAGCGCCACCCGTACGCGGGTGACCTGGTCTACACCGCCTTCTCCGGCTCCCACCAGGACGCCATCAAGAAGGGCTTCGACGCCCTCACCGCCGACGCGAAAGCTGCCGGCGTACCGGTGGACGAGCACACCTGGGCGGTGCCGTACCTGCCGATCGACCCGAAGGACCTGGGCCGCACCTACGAGGCGGTCATCCGGGTCAACTCGCAGTCCGGCAAGGGCGGCGTCGCGTACATCATGAAGAGCGAGCACCAGCTGGACCTGCCGCGCCGGCTCCAGATCGAGTTCTCCGGGGTGGTGCAGCAGGTCACCGACCACGACGGCGGCGAGGTCGACCCGACCGCCATGTGGGAGATCTTCGCGACCCACTACCTGCTCGACCACCAGCCCGACCCGGCCGTCCGCCTGGCCGGCTACACGATCGGCACCGCCGACGGCAAGGTCGAGATCGAGGCCCACGTCGGTGTCGGTGGCGAGCAGCGGTCCCTCGCCGCGGTCGGCAACGGCCCGATCGACGCGTACGTGAACGCGCTCCAGTCGGTCGGGGTGGGCGTGCGGGTGCTCGACTACCACGAGCACGCGCTCTCCTCGGGTGGTGACGCGCAGGCCGCCGCGTACGTGGAGTGTGAGGTGGACGGGAAGACGGTCTGGGGTGTCGGCACCGACGCCAACATCGTCACCGCGTCGATCAAGGCGGTCACCAGCGCCGCCAACCGCGCTCGCCGCTGATCTCAGGCGCTGCGTCCCCGAGGTGGTTCGCTACCTCGGGGGCGTGGCGGCGGGCAGCGAATGGCAGGGTTGGGACGGCGGGGCTTGCCGGGGCGGTCGGTGGACCAGCGCGAGGGCCAGCACCGCGCCGACCACGAGCAGCCCGGCGCACCACTCCATCGCTGAGCGGAACGCGTCGGTCAGCTCGGCCTTCTGCTCGTACCCCCCGCCGGAGAGCCCGACCAGCAGCGGCAGCGACGCCACCGCGAGCAGGCCACCGGCGCGGGACGCGGCGTTGTTGAAGCCGCTGGCCACCCCGGAGAACCGGTCCTGCACGGCGGCCAGCACCGACGCGGTCAGCGGTGCCACCACCAGGGTCAGCCCGATGCCGAAGAGCAGCACCCCGGGCAGCACGTCCCGCCAGTACGACGCGCCCGGTCCGACGCCGCGCAGCAGCAGCAGACCGAGCGCGGCGATCACCGGTCCGATGGCCAGCGGCAGCCGCGGGCCGATCCGCGCCGACAGCGCACCGGCCCGCGCCGACCCGACCAGGAGCAGCAGGGTCATCGGCAGCAACGCGATGCCGGTGCGGAAGGCCGACCACCCGACCACGTTCTGCAGGTAGACGGCGAAGAAGAAGGTGAAGCCGCCGAGCGCCGCGTAGACGACCACGGTGAAGAGGTTCAGCACCGAGAAGAGCCGGCTGCTGAACAGCCCGGTGGGCAGCATCGCGGCATCGCCGCGCCGCCGCTCCAGCAGCACGAAGGCCACCGCGGAGAGCACCCCGACCACCGCCGCGATCAGCACCTCGGCGGAGTCGAACCCGCGTGCCGGCACGTCGATCAGGGCGTAGGTGACGCCGGCCAACGCGAGCGCTCCGAGCAGGGCTCCGGCGACGTCGAAACGCCGTCGGGTCCGATCCCGTCCCTCGGTCCGGGAGGCGCTCTCGTCCCGGCTCTCCGGCACCCAGCGCAACGCGGCCAGCAGCACCAGCAGGGCGATCGGCAGGTTGAGGAAGAAGATCCAGCGCCAGGAGAGCGCGTCGATCAGCCAACCTCCGATGAACGGGCCCAGCGCGGTGGACACCCCGGACAGCCCGGCCCAGGCACCGATCGCGCGGCCCCGGTCGTCGGGGTGGAAACTCGACTGGAGCACCGACAGCGACCCGGGGGTGAGCAACGCGCCACCGGCGCCCTGGAGGAACCGGGCCCCGATCAGCCAACCGGTGCCCTGGGCCAGCCCGCACAGCACGGAGGCGGTGGTGAACCAGACCACGCCGATGAGGAAGACGCGTCGCCGGCCGAAGCGGTCCCCGAGCGCACCGCCGAGCAGCACGAACGCCGCCAGCATCAGCAGATAGCCGTTGATGGTCCACTGGAGATCGGCCACGTTAGCGCCGAGGTCCTGCCCGAGCTTCGGCAGCGCCACGTTGACGACGGTGGTGTCGAGGAAGACCATTCCAGAGGCGAGTACGGCGGCGAGCAGCGTGCCCCGGCCGGCGGTGGTGCCCATCCGGAGGGCGGTCGCCGGTACGGGTGCGGTCATCCCACCAATCTGCCTTGCATCATGTGGGAGACGCCGCGAAACGCCGAAACCGTGCCCGGGTACTGTGCGCAATCGCCGGAAGCCCCCAAGCTGGAGAGGTGTCGTCTGTGCGTACCAGATCAGGACCGCGAGCGGCGGTGGCCGCGCTTGCCGCGGCGCTGGCGCTCGGCGTGGCCGGTTGCGTCCCGCAGGATGAGCCGACCACACCGCCGCCGAGCGACGGCGGCAACGCCTCGGAGCAGCTCAGCCAACTCACCGTCGCTACCGCCGGCTCGATGAAGGGTTACAGCCGGGAACGTTTCCCGCACTGGCGGGACACCGGCAAGAACTGCGATGTCCGGGACAGCATCCTGCAACGCGACGGCAAGGACGTGAAGCTCTCCGGCTGCAACGTGGTCGGTGGGCGCTGGGAGAGCGTGTACGACGGCCGCAGCTTCTCGGACCCCTCCGACGTGGACATCGACCACATGGTTCCGTTGGCCAACGCGTGGCGCTCGGGTGCCGACGAGTGGGACAACGCGAAGCGGGGCGATTTCGCCAACGACACCATTCGTCCGCAGCTCTTCGCGGTTTCCGCCGCCTCGAACCGGGCAAAGGGTGACCAGGACCCGTCCCAGTGGAAGCCGGCAAACCGATCGTACTGGTGCAAATACGCACAGGACTGGGTTGCGGTCAAGCACTACTGGCGGCTGACCGTGACCACCGCGGAAAAGGCCGCCCTGACCGACATGTTGGAGGGCTGTTGAGTGGGGAGCCAGTCGTGACCGCCGCCGAGCAGAGCGGCCCGTCCGCCGCCGGGATGATCGCCGACGGCACCGCCGAGACCCCCGCCGCCGTGCCGGGTGCCGGCATGGTCGCGGACTCGGGCGGCGCGGCCGGCCCGCAGACCCGCACCACCGACATCGTGCCCGGCCCCGGCGGCGTGATGACCGACGAGGTCGGCGTCGTCACCGGTGATCTGACGCTGCGCACGGAGTACGCGGACGGCAAGGTCACCCTGCGGGTGCAGTACAAGGACGCGGACGAGTGGTACACGGTGACCGGTACGTCGGTCACGTTGGCCGATGCGGCTGGGCTGGACGCGGTGCACGGCGTCGCGGTGGGGCTGCTGAACCGCCCCGAGGGGTGACGGCCGCCGGCACCGCGTCCAGTCTCAGACGTACGAACCGGGCTCGGTGGGTGCGGAGACCACGCCTGGCGTGTCCCCCTCGCCCTCGGGCCGGACGATCTGCGCGCTGACCCCGTGCGGGCGCAGTTCGCCGCTGGCGATCTGCTCGGCGAAGTGACAGGCCACCCGGCTGGCGCCGATCTCCCGCAGCACCGGTCGCTCGTCCGCGCAGCGGGTGGGCTGCGCCCACGGGCAGCGGGTGTGGAAGCGGCAGCCGGACGGCGGGTTGGCTGGCGACGGCAGGTCACCGGCGAGCAGGATCCGCTCCCGGCGGTCCTCCACGTCCGGGTCCGGCACCGGCACCGCGGACATCAACGCCCTGGTGTACGGGTGCAGCGGCTCGGTGTAGAGCCGGTCGCTCGGTGCCTCCTCGACCAGCGCCCCCAGGTACATCACGCCGACCGTGTCGGAGATGTGCCGGACCACCGCGAGGTCGTGCGCGATCACCAGGTAGGTCAGCCCCAGGCTGTCCTGGAGTTCGTCCAGCAGGTTGACCACCTGGGCCTGGATCGACACGTCGAGCGCGGAGACCGGCTCGTCGGCGACGATCAGCTCCGGTCCGAGCACCAGCGCGCGGGCGATGCCGATGCGTTGCCGCTGCCCGCCGGAGAACTCGTGCGGGTAGCGGGACAGCGCCCAGCGCGGCAGCCCGACCGCGTCCAGGGTCTCGCCGATGATCCGTCGACGGTCGGTGCGGTCGGTGCCGATCCCGTGGGTCTGCAGGCCCTCGGTCAGGATCGACTCGACGTTCTGCCGGGGGTCGAGGCTGGACATCGGGTCCTGGAAAATCATCTGCATCCGGCGACGCATGCTGCGCAGCTTGCCGGGCGCCAGCGTGGTCAGCTCGACACCGTCGAAGCTGACCTCACCGGCGGTCGGCGGGGTGAGCTGGAGCAGCGCCCGACCCAACGTGGACTTGCCGCAGCCGGACTCGCCGACCAGGCCGTACGTCTTGCCCCGCGCGATGCTCAGGTCGACCCCGTCGACGGCCTTCACGTGGCCGACGACCCGGTCGAAGAGCACCCCCCGCTTGATCGGGAAGTGCACCTTCAGGTCACGCACCTCGACGAGGATGTCGTTGTCACTCACGCCAGCACTCCGCTTCGCTCCGCGCCGGCGTGAGACGCCACGCTGCTGTGCCTGATGGTTCGCTCGCTACGCTCGCTCACGCTTCCTCCTCGCGCGGGGCGGGCACCATGCCCGGCAGCGGCTCCGGGTTGACGCACCGGTAGCTCCGTCCGTCGTGCGCGTGCACCAGCTCCGGCGGCTCACCCACGCACTCGTCGGTCCGTCGGGCGCAGCGCGGGGCGAAGGCGCAACCGTCCGGCCAGGGCAGCAGGTCGCGGACCGAACCGGGAATCGGGTTGAGCTTCTCGCCCCGCCCGGCGTCCAGGCGCGGCACCGAGCCGAGCAGACCCACGGTGTACGGGTGACGCGGCTGGCGGAACAGCGGACGACGGCGGGCCGTCTCCACCACCCGGCCGCCGTAGAGCACGTTGACGGTGTCGCACATGCCGGCCACCACGCCCAGATCGTGCGTGATCATCAGCAGTGCGGTGCCGGAGTCCCGGACCAGCTCCTTGAGCAGCTCCAGGATCTGGGCCTGGATGGTGACGTCCAGCGCGGTGGTCGGCTCGTCGGCGATCAGCAGCCGAGGCTGGCAGGCCACCGCCATCGCGATGAGCGCACGCTGGCGCATCCCACCGGAGAGCTGGTGCGGGTACTCCTTGAGCCGCCGCTTCGGGTCGGGGATACCGACCCGGTCCAGCAGCGCCGCCGCCTCCTTCGCCGCGACCTCACCCTTCATCCCCCGGTGCCGGGTGAGCACCTCGGTCACCTGCAACCCGATCGGGATCACCGGGTTCAGTGAGGAGAGCGGGTCCTGGAAGATCATCGCGATGTCCCGGCCCCGGATGTCCCGCCGCGACCGGTCGTCGAGCTGGAGCAGCTCGGTGCCGTCGAAGACGGCCTTGCCGCCGACCCGCAGGCCGGGCTGCTTGGGCAACAGACCCATGATCGCGAGCGAGGTGACGCTCTTGCCGCAGCCGGACTCGCCGACCAGGCCCACCACCTCACCGGCATCGACCGAGAAGGACACCCCGTCCACCGCGTGCACGGCCCGCTGACCGCGGCGGGCGAACGTGACGGAGAGATCTTCAACTTCGAGCAGTGCCATTGGGGGCCTACTTCCGCAGCTTCGGGTCGAGGGCCTCACGCATCGCCTCACCCAGCAGGGTGAAGCCGAGCGCGGTGATGATGATCGCGACGGCCGGGTAGATCGCCAGCGACGGCCGGATGCCGAGGTACTGCTGCGCGTCGGCGAGCATGACCCCCCACTCCGGTACGGCGGTGTCCGGGTTGCCGAGGCCGAGGAAGGAGAGCGCCGCGGCCTCGATGATCGCGGTGGCCAGGGTCAGCGTGGCCTGCACGATCACCGGGGCGAGCGAGTTCGGCACCACGTGGGTCAGCGCGATCTTCGACTTCTTGACGCCGAGCGAGGTCGCCGCCAGCACGTAGTCGCTGTTCGCCTGGGAGATCATCGAGCCGCGCAGCAGCCGGGCGAAGACCGGCACCGAGACCACGCCGACCGCGATCATCACGGTGGTCAGGCTGGCCCCGAGCAGAGCCGCGATGCTCACCGCCAACAGCAGGCTCGGCATCGCCAGCAGCATGTCGATGAAGCGCATCAGGGTGGTGTCGATCCACCGCCCCCACCGGCCACCGAGACCGGCCGCAGCGCCGGAGACGCCACCGATCAGCGCGCCGATCGCCAGACCGATCAGGGTGGAGACCACGCCGACCAGCAGGGTCTGGCGGGCGCCCACGATCATCCGGCTGAACTCGTCACGGCCCTGGTGGTCGTAACCGAACCAGTGCTCGCCGGTCGGGCCGGGGATGACACCCGGCTTGATCAGCCCCTCCCGGATGCCGATCGTGTCCGTCGGCGCGTACGGCACCAGGAACGGGCCGACCACCGCGACCAGTACGAAGATCGCCAGGATGACCGCGCCGACGATCGCGGCCGGGTTGCCGCGCAGCCGGCGGAACGCCTCCTGCCAGAGGCTGACACCCCGCTCGTCGTCGCGGGCGGCCAGCTCGGAGAGCCGGTCGATCTTTTCGCGCTTCTTGCCTGGGCTGAGTGTCATCGCACCCTCACCCTCGGGTCGATGAAGCTGTAGGAGAGATCGACCAGGAGGTTCACCAGCACGTACACCACCGCGATGATCAGGATGAAGCCCATCAGCACCGGATAGTCGCGTTGGCCGATGGCCTCGGCGACGAACGCTCCGATGCCGCTGAAGGCGAAGACGGTCTCGGTCAGCACCGCGCCGGAGAGCAGGCCGCCCGCGAGCAGACCGATCGAGGTGGCCACCGGCAGCATGGCGTTGCGCAGGACGTGCCGGCGACGAACCGTCTGCTCGGTCAGGCCCTTCGCCTCGGCGGTCCGTACGAAGTCCTCGTTCAGCACCTCCAGCACGCTCGCCCGGGTGATCCGGACGATGATCGCCAGCGGGATGCTGGCCAGGGCGATGCTGGGCAAGACCAGATGCCAGAGGGCGTCGGCGGCGGCGTCCCACTCACGGGTCATCAACCCGTCGAGGACGAAGAAGTTGGTTACCCGGGTAGCCCCGAGCGTCGGGTCCTGCCGGCCGCTGGACGGGAACCAGTGCAGGTTCTCCGAGAAGATCGCTTTGAGCACGTAGCCCAGGAAGAAGACCGGGATGCAGATGCCGATCAGCGAGCCGCCCACTGACGCGTGGTCCAGGAAGCGGCCGCGACGACGGGCGGCCAGGTAGCCCAGCGGGATACCGACACCGATCGCGATGATCATCGCGGTGATGGTCAGCTCGACGGTGCCGGGGAAGCGCTCGATGAACTCCGTGGTGACCGCCCGCTTGGTGGAGGTCGAGGTGCCCAGGTCGAGCTTGATCAGCCGGCGGACGAAACGGCCGTACTGCACCAGGATGGGCTCGTCGAGCCCCATGTTGCGGCGGATCGCGGCCCGCATCTCGGGGGTGCCGCGCTCGCCGAGGATGGCGGTCTCGGGGCCGCCGGGGAGTCGGCGGAGCCAGATGAAGAGCAGGAGGGAGAGCCCGAACAGCGTGGGTATCAGCTGAAGCAGGCGCCTGACGATGAACCGGAACACGGCGGCCTCGAAGGGGTGCGGAGGGTTGCGGGCGGGCGCTGTGCTCCAGCGCCCGCCCGCGTTCCTTGCTGCGTCAGATCAGGACTTACTTGAACTCGGCGGTGGAGAACCGCTCGTCGGTGAGCGGGCTCGCCTTGACGCCGGTCACGTCCTTGCCGAACACGATCGCCGGCGGCGAGTGCGAGATCGGCACACCGGGCAGGAAGTCCATCACGGACTTGTTCAGGGCCTTGTACTTCTCGGTCCGGGCCGCGATGTCGGCGGTGGTGTCCGCGTCCTTGAACTGGTCGAACAGGGCCTTGTTGTTGAAGCCCCACTCGTCCTTCGGCCGGTCGAAGAAGGTACCGATGAAGTTGTAGGCGTCGCCGTAGTCACCGGTCCAGCCGAGGAAGTGGAGGTCGTGCTTGCTACCCGAGGTGGTGGCGTTCAGGTAGTCCGGGCTCCACTTCAGCGGGATCGCCTCGACGGTGATGCCGACGGCCTTCAGGTCCGCCGAGAGCAACTCGAAGATGTCCTTCGGGTTCGGCATGTACGGCCGGGTGACCTCGGTCGGGTAGTGGAACTTCAGCGTCAGGTTCGACGCGCCGGCCTCGGCCAGCAGCGCCTTCGCCTTGGCCGGGTCGTAGGTGTACTTCGTGACGTCACCGTTCCAGCCTTCGACGGTGTCCGGCATGAAGTTGTCGGCGACCTTGGCGCCCGGCGGCAGCTTGGAGGTGACCAGCTGCTGACGGTTCAGGGCGTACGCGATGGCCTGCCGGACCCGGAGGTCGGCGAGCTTCGGGTTGCCCTTCTGGTTGATCGCCAGGTAGAGCACGTTGAACGCCGGGCGGGTGAGGACGTTGAAGCCCTCGTTCTTCAGCGGGTCGACGTCGGCCGGGCCGACCAGGTCGTAGCCCTGGATGTCACCGGAGCGCAGCGCCTGCTTGCGGGCGTTCTCGTCCGAGATCGTCTTGAAGATGAGGGTCTTCAGCTTGGCCTTGGGGCCCGAGTAGTCCTCGTTGCGCTCCAGGGTCAGCGTCTTGTTCGCGACGTCCCAGGCCTTGAACTTGAACGGGCCGGTGCCGGTCGGGTGCGCCGTGGCGTACGCCGGGTACTTGATGTCCTCGGCGGTGCCCGCGACGTTGCTCGCGTCGAACTCCTGCAACGCCTTCGGGCTGTGGATGGAGAACGAGGGGAGCATCAGCGCGGCCGGGATCTTGCTGGAGACGCGGGTGAACGCCAGGTCCACAGTGGTCGCGTCCTTGGCGGCACACGACTTGAAGAGGCTCGGCGGGAGCTCCGCGTCCTCGTTCTTGGCGAAGCCGCCCATGACGTCCTGCCAGTACGCGGTCACGTCCGGGCTCTGCATGAGGCCCTTGGCGTTGTACCAGCGGTTGAAGTTGACGCAGACGGCCTCGGCGTTGAAGTCGGTGCCGTCGTGGAACTTCACGCCCGAGCGGAGCTTGAAGGTCCAGGTGGTGCCGGCGGCGTCCGGCGTCCAGGACTCGGCCAGGCCGGGGGTGACCTTCGTGCCACCCTCCTCCGGCCGGACCAGGGTCTCGAAGACCTGACGCGCCACGCGCAGCGACTCACCGTCGCTGGCGAAGCTCGGGTCGAGCACCTTCGGGTCTCCGGCGACGCCGAAGACGAGGGTGTCCTTCTTGCTACCACCGGATTTGTCGTCGCGGTTGCTCTCGGCGCAGCCTGCTACCGCGAGGGCCGCGACCGCGACGGCCGCGATCGCGACCTTCGGCCTGGGTGCACGCATGTGTGCTTCACCTCGTCCTTGGGGGTACGGACAACGTGGTGACAGGGGTCACCGATGGCGGTGACCATAGCTCCCGATGCGTCCACCCGGAAACCGTTGAGTGGACGGTTGGTATCGGATCGTGCCTCAACCGCCGCTTGACATTCGATTCGTAGGTGAACGGCGGCAAAAACCGATCAATCTGCACCCGCGATGCCAAACTGTTACGTCGAACAGCCCCGATGAGGGCACAGGTGTCAGATCATTTCCGGGCAGACGCAGCGGTGGCCGGCACCCGACCCGGGTGCCGGCCACCGGCCGTACGACAGCGGATCAGACCGCCCGGCGCCCCTCGAAGGCCCGACCGAGGGTGATCTCGTCGGCGTACTCCAGATCGCCGCCGACCGGCAGCCCACTGGCCAGCCGGGTCACCGAGATGCCCATCGGCTTCACCATCAACGCCAGGTAGGTGGCGGTCGCCTCGCCCTCGGTGTTCGGATCCGTGGCCAGGATCAACTCCCGCACCCCGCCACCACCGAGCCGGATCAGCAACTCCCGGATGCGCAGATTGTCCGGACCGATCCCCTCCAGCGGATTGATCGCGCCACCCAACACGTGGTAGCGACCGCGGAACTCACCCGTCCGCTCGATGGCCACCACGTCCTTGGGCTCCTCCACCACGCACAGCACCTCGTCGGTGCGGCGCGGATCGCGACAGATCCGGCACTGCTCGGACTCGGCCACGTTGTAGCAGGTCGTGCAGAACCGCACCAGCTCCTTGACCTTGCGCAGCGCGCCGGCCAGCCGGTTGACGTCGGCCGGATCCGCCGAGAGGACGTGGAACGCGATCCGCTGAGCGCTCTTCGGACCCACGCCCGGCAACCGACCCAGCTCGTCGATCAGATCCTGGATGGCACCTTCGTACATCTGCCGGCTCAGAAACCGGGCAGGCCGAGGCCGCCCATGCCGCCGGCGACCGGGCCCATCTTGCGCTCGGTCAACTCCCGGGCCGCCTCGGCGGCGTTGTGCACGGCCGCGACGACCAGATCTTCCAGCGTCTCCACGTCATCCGGGTCGACCGCCTTCGGGTCGATCTTGATGGCCTTGAGCTCACCGGAGCCGGAGACGGTCGCGGTGACCAGCCCACCACCGGCGGTGCCGGTCAGCTCGGCCTCGGCCAGCTCGGCCTGGGCGGCGGCGATCTGCTGCTGCATCTTCTGCGCCTGCTTCAGCATCTGCTGCATGTTCGGCTGTCCACCTGGGCGCACGGGATGGCTCCTTCTCACACTCGTCTGCTCGACCGCCGCTCAGCCTATCCGCTGGGACCGACCTCGCCCCGCCCGGTTCGTCCGCCCACGCCGAGCCCTCCGGTACGGCTACCCCTACCCCGAACCGGCCATCTGCTGGTAGTGCGCCGGGCCCCGTCGCACTGGTCTGCTCGTGGCATGAACCTCAACCGCACCGGCCGGGTCGGCGCGCTGTGCTGGCTCGCGGCCGCACCCATCTTCCTCGTCGCCAGCCTCATCACCGGGTTGCGGTGGCGCGAACCGACCTACAGCTGGGCCACCCACAACATCAGCGACCTCGGCAACGCCCACTGCGGCAGCTGGGACACCACCCGCCCCCGCTACGTCTGCTCGCCGTGGCACCCACTGATGAACACCGCGATGCTGGCCACCGCCGTACTGCTCGCCGTCGGGCTCCTACTCACCTGGCGAATCCTGGGCCGCGGCCCGCTGGTGCGCTCGGCCCAGACACTCCTGCTGCTGGCCACCGGCGGGTACGCCCTCGCGGCCCGCTACCCGGCCGACGTCAACGAGAACCTGCACGTCCTCGGCGCATTCCTGATCATGGGGGTGGGCAACATCGGCCTGCTCCTCGCCAGTTTCGCCAGGCGTGACACGACGCTCGGCAGGTGGCGACGGCTCACCCTCACCGCCGGCCTCATCGCGCTGGCCGGAACGACGCTGTTCTTCGCCCAGCAGGGCCTAGGTATCGGCGTAGGCGGCATGGAACGAGTAGCGGTCCTGCCCTTCCCCCTCTGGGCCTGCGCCCTGGGAGTCCTACTAGCCGAACCCCCCACCCCCGCCCCCGTCGATCATGGAGTTGTGGTGCCTGAATAGGCCGGCGACGGGCGGTTTGTCACCCACCACAACTCCATGATC
>NZ_JBEXHP010000085.1:0-25726 GCF_040607895.1 Micromonospora sp. NPDC005220 | reverse complement strand
TGGCCGCCGGCCTGCTGGCCGGGCTGGGCGGCGGCGCGGCGATCGGCTGGCTGGTCAGCCGGTGGCGCCGACGCGACCCGGACGAGGCCGCCGCGCTCGCCGAGGTGACCGGCGACCCGGACGAGGCCGCGACGCTGGCCGACATAACCGGCCGCGGCAACGACGCCGCAGCGCCAGACCCGCAGCCCACCGACCCGACGCCCACCGACGCCCAGCCCGCCGACGCCCAGCCCAGCGACCCGCAGCCCGCCGACGCCCAGCCCGCTGTTCCCGCGGCATCGCGGTGATCCACTCGGGTTCCCGGAAACCGTGGCATCCAAGCCGCCCGGACAGCCCGATTTAGCGGTGATCCACTCGGCTTTCAGGAAACCGCGGCATCCCCGCCGCCCGGACGGCCCGATTTGCAGGAAGCCGAGTTGATCGTGGGCCGCCCCGCCTCAGGGCACCGCCCGCGCAGGGGCAGCCCGCGCAGGGGCAGGGCAGCGCCCGGGCGGGCGTCAGGGGAGCCAGGTCGGTAGCGGCTCGCGGGCGGCCAGCCACTCCTCGGGCACCCCGCCCGGGGTACCGACGCCGGTGTGCGCCGCCACCACCGCTCCCGCGATGGCGGCCGTGGTGTCGACGTCCCCACCGGCCCGTACGCACGTCTCGATGGCCGCCGGATAGTCGTCGAGGTGGGTGGCGGCCACCCAGAGGGTGAACCCCACGGTGTCCTGGGCGGTCACCCGGGAGCCGTTGCCGAGCGCGGCCACCACCCGGGGCAGCGGGCGGCCGAGCAGCCCGGCCGCCCGGTGTACGCCCCGGTGCACCTCGGTGCCCGGATCGAGAGCGGCGGCGATCCCGGCCAGCAACCGCTCCGGAGCCGGCCGGTGCCCGTCGAGGCGGGCCCGGGCGGCCAGCGCGGCGGCGACGGCGACGGCGACCGCGCCGGCGATCCCCTCCGGGTGCGCGTGCGTCACCTCGGCGGAGGCGCGGGCCTGCGCCGCGGCGCGCGCGGTCGAGTCGGCGAAGTACGCGCCCAGCGGGCCGACCCGCATGGCTGCGCCGTTGCCGCAGGAGCCCTGCCCGTCGAAGGCGGAGGCGGCGGCCAGCGGCCACGGGGTGCCGGTGCGGATCAGCCCCAGGATCAGCATCGCGCCCGCGCCGTAGCCCCGGCGCGGGGCGCACCGCTCGGCGAAGGAGAGGGCCAGCCGGTCCCGGTCGATGCCGCCGGAGTGTGCCAGCTCGGCGAGGACCGAGCAGGCCATCTCGGTGTCGTCGGTCCACTCCCAGGGCGCTCGGGGCAGGGCGTCGGCGGCGAGGTCCACGGGCGCCGGCCCCGGCAGGAAGTACTGCGCGCCGAGCGCGTCGCCGGTGGAGAGACCGGCGAGGCTGTCCCGGGCGAGCGCCAGGCGGGCATCGGCGAACAGGGTGAACGACATCGTCGTACCAGCTTGCCCGGCCGCCAGGCACGTCGCAACGCGATCAACTTGCCAGGCCA
Organism: Micromonospora sp. NPDC005220; assembly: GCF_040607895.1. Classification (NCBI taxonomy): domain Bacteria; kingdom Bacillati; phylum Actinomycetota; class Actinomycetes; order Micromonosporales; family Micromonosporaceae; genus Micromonospora; species Micromonospora sp. NPDC005220. Next base: position 24,249 of record NZ_JBEXHP010000085.1, on the reverse strand, counting down.
AGTACGGTCTTGTCGTGGCCTCCGTGCTCCTGGTCGAAGACGATCACGTCGTACGCGGCGCGATGCTGCGGTCCCTCACCGACCGGGGGCATGCCGTGCACGCCGTGGGTACGGCGCTGGACGCGCTGCGTCGGGTCGCCGCGGAGACACCCGACCTCGTGGTGCTCGACCTCGGCCTGCCCGACCTGGACGGCTCGGACGCGCTGCGGATGCTGCGCGGCATCACCGACATTCCGATCATCATCGCCACCGCCCGCGACGACGAGCAGTCGGTGGTCAAGCTGCTGCGCGCCGGCGCCGACGACTACATGGTCAAACCGTTCACCGGAGCGCACCTGGACGCCCGGATCACCACCGTGCTGCGCCGGGCCGGCCGGGCCAGTCGGTCCGTGCAGCCCGCGGTGCACAGCGTCGGCGGGCTGCGGGTGGACGTGGGCGAGCGCAGCGCCCACCTCGACGGGGAGCCGCTGGCGCTGACCCGCAAGGAATTCGACCTGTTGGCGTATCTCGCCGCACGACCTGGGCGGGTAGTGTCCCGCCGGGAACTCTTGGAGGAGGTATGGCGGCAGCCATCGGTCGGCGAGGATCAGACCATCGACGTTCACCTGTACTGGCTCCGCAGAAAGATGGGCGAGTCCGCGGCGAAGCCGCGCTACCTGCGCACCGTGCGGGGGGTCGGATTCCGGCTGGTGGCACCGGACTGAGGACGGCGCTGGCCCTGCTCACGGCCGGCATGTGCAGTCTCGTGGCGCTCGCGTTCCTGATTCCGCTCGGGCTCAGTCTGCGCGAGCAGAGCCGGGACGAGGCGATCGCCGACGCGGCCCGGCGCAGCGCGTTGGTGACCGGGGCGTTGGCGGTGAGCACCGACCCGGCGGTCGTCGAGCGTGCCGTGGTGGCCAGCGCCGAGGACGCCCCCACCCGGCCGGTGGTGCACGGTTTGGGGCTGGACGAGTCCGCCGGTCAGGCCAGCGGCAGCGACCTGGACCGGGCCCGCTCCGAGCGGCGGTCGTTGGTCGTCGACGTCGACGGTGGGGTGGCCCGGCTCGATCCGGTCGTCCTCGGTGACCGGACGGCCGTGGTCGAGGTGTTCCTTCCGGAGTCGACGCTGGGCGAGGGCGCCGGCGGCACCTGGCTGCTGCTGTTCGCGGTCGGTGCGGCGATGGCCGGCGCGGCGGTGCTGGTGGTCGACCGGGTCGCCGCCCGCGCGGTGGAGTCGACCCGCGGTCTGGTCAAGGCCGCGCTCTCCATCGGCGACGGCGACCTCGGCGTCCGCGTCGAGCCGACCGGTCCCCGCGAGCTGGCCGAGGCCGGGTACGCCTTCAACCGGATGGCGGACCGGCTGGACGCCGCCCGCACCGACGAGCGGGAGTTGGTGGCCGACCTGTCGCATCGTCTGCGTACCCCGTTGACGGTGCTGCGGTTGGACGCGGAGGCGTTGGAGTCCGACGACACCAGCGTGGGTTCGTTCAGCCAGGCGGAGTTGGACCGGCTGCGCGGTATCCGACGGATCCGGCAGGCGATCGTCACCCTGGAAGGTGAGATCGACGTATTGATCAAGACCACCCGTAAGGCGGTGGCGCACGAGGCCGGGCCGGCGATGTGCGATGTCAGCGAGGTGGTTCGGGACCGGATGGTGTTCTGGGCGGCCCTCGCTGGCGACCAGAACCGGCCACACCGGGTCAACGGCGCGCAGCTGCGCATCCCGGCGCCGGTGCCACGGGCCGAGCTGGCCGCCGCGCTGGACGCGGTGATCGGCAACGTCTTCCGCTACACCCCGCAGGGCACCGCGTTCGAGGTGGCGGTGTCCCGGCGCGACGGTTACGTGGCGATCCGGATCGACGACGCCGGCCCCGGCATCGCCAACCCGGACCGGGCACTGCGTCGAGGCGCCAGCGACCAGGGCTCGACCGGGCTCGGCCTGGACATCGCCAAGCGGGTGGCGTTGCAGGCCAACGGCTCGGTGAGCATCGACCGTGCCCGGCTCGGCGGGGCCAGCGTGGTGATGCTGCTCGCCGACCCGGAAGCGACGCCCCGGCAGGTCAGCCGCTTCGGTCTGGTCGGTCGGATGGCCCGCGACGCCCGGGACACGAAGGTCAGCGGACGTCGCTGGCCGCGCCAGCGCCCCGCCGACGACTGACCCGGCCGAAACCCCGGGGCTGTGCGGCGGCGCAAGTCTTCCTTAGATCGCGGTTAACGACCGCGTTGGATCGGCCGCGGCCTGACAGGATCAGAGCACGAACCCACCAGTTCCACCGGCCGAAGCGCACCACGCACCCACGGCCGGTGGTGCCGTGCGCGCGGCGGGAGTCACAGGTCCCCCCACACCCACGCTCCCGCCGCGCGCCCTGCTCCCCGACCAGCCCAGGTCACACGCCGGGCGTCCGACCGGGCCGACCAGCCGAGCGATCGGCCAGCTCAGCCGGCGGTGCCGAGGTACGCGTCGATCTCGCCGAGGATCCGCTGCTGACCGGCGAGGTCGAGGAAGGACGCGGTCACCGCGTTGCGGGCCAGCCCGGCCAGACCCTCGGCGCCGACGCCGAGCAGGCGGGCCGCCACCGCGTACTCGTCGTTGAGGGTCGTGCCGAACATCGGCGGGTCGTCGGAGTTGATGGTGACCAGCAGCCCGGCCTCGACCAGCCGAGGCAGCGGGTGCTCGTCGAGGCTGGCCACCGCCCGGGTGCGGACGTTGGACGTCGGGCAGATCTCCATCCCGATCTGCCGCTCGGCCAGGTACGCGAGCAACTGCGGGTCCTGCGCGGCGGAGATCCCGTGCCCGATCCGCTCGGCGCCCAGCTCGTTCAGCACGTCCCAGACGGTCTGCGGCCCGGTGGTCTCCCCGGCGTGCGGCACCGAGCGCAGCCCGGCCGCGCGGGCCTGGTCGAAGTAGGGCCGGAACTGCGGCCGGGGTACGCCGATCTCCGGGCCGCCCAGACCGAAACTGACCAGCCCGTCCGGACGCTCGTCCAGCGCGATGCGCAGCGTCTCCTCGGCGGCCGGCAGACCGGCCTCGCCGGGGATGTCGAAGCACCAGCGCAGCTCGATGCCGAAGTCGGCCAGGGCGCGCTTGCGGGCGTCCTCGATGGCCTCGCAGAACGCCGGCGCGGCTATGCCCCGCCGGACGTGCGAGTACGGCGTGATGGTCAGCTCCGCGTACCGGACCTGTTGGCGGGCCAGCTCCCGGGCCACCTCGTGGGTGAGGATCCAGACGTCCTCCGGGTCGCGGATGAGGTCCACGACGCTCAGGTAGACCTCGATGAAGTGTGCGAAGTCGCGGAACTCGAAATAGTTGGCGAGCGCCTCCGGATCGGCGGGCACGGGGGTGCGCCCCTCGTGGCGGGCGGCCAACTCGGCGACGATCCGGGGCGAGGCGGAGCCGACGTGGTGCACGTGCAGCTCCACCTTGGGCAGGCCGGCGATGAAGGTGGGCAGGTCGGTCACGGATTCTCCTGGGCATGGTCGCCGGTGCGGGCGACGACGAAGACGCGGCGGAACGGGAAGTACACCTGACCCTGCCGCACCGGGTACGCCGCGGTGAGCCGTACTCCCAGCTCGGCCCGGAAGGCGGACCAGCCGGCGGCGTCCAGCGCGGCCCGGACCGGGCGCAGCGCGGTGCCTTCCATCCAGGTCAGCACCGGGTGCTCGGCGGCGGATCGAGCCGGCAGCAGGTGCACGTAGGTAGTCTCCCAGGCGTCCACCGCGCAGCCGGCGGCGGTCAGCAGCGCCGCGTAGTCGGCCGGGTCGTCGACCGGGTCCGGGCGCAGCAGCGGGGCGACGTCGGCCCGCCAGGTCGGCTGGTTGGCGACCTCTCGCAGGGCGCGATGCGAGTCGGCGTCGAAGTTGCCGGGGACCTGCATGGCGAGCCACGCTCCGGCGGGCAGCTCGACGGCCCAGCGGCACAGCAGCTCCTGGTGGCCGGGGACCCACTGCAACGCGGCGTTGCTGACCACCACGTCCTCGTCGCCGGCCGGACGCCAGTCACGCAGGTCGGCGACCGCGAAGTCGACAGGCGCGCCGAGGGCCGCGGCCCGCTCGATCATGTCGGGTGAGGAGTCGAGGCCGACCACCCGGCTCGTCGGCCAGCGCTCGGCGAGGGTGGCGGTGAGCTGGCCGGGGCCGCAGCCGAGGTCGACCACCGCCCGGGGTCGCTCGGCCGGGACCCGGGCGACGAGGTCGTGAAACGGCCTCGACCGCTCGTCGCCGAAGCGCAGGTAGGTCGTCGGATCCCACATGATCGCCTCCCAAACCGTACGTCCGTACTGCTAAAGGTACGGCTCGCCTGGCAGGGTGGCAAACCGATCACTAGGCTCGGGGCATGGAACAGCGCAGCTTCAACCGGCTCGGCCGGACCGTTGGCGCGGTCGGCCTGGGCGCGTGGCAACTCGGCGCCGACTGGGGCACCGTCAGCGAGGACGACGCGATGGCGGTGCTTTCCGCCGCCGTGGACGCCGGGGTCACCTTCCTCGACACCGCCGACGTGTACGGCGACGGCCGCAGCGAGCAGCTGATCGGCCGCTTCCTGCGCACCCGACCCGACGCCGGGCTGACCGTCGCCACCAAGATGGGCCGCCGCGTCGAGCAGCGGCCGGAGGCGTACACCCTGGCCAACTTCCGGCAGTGGACCGACCGCTCCCGGGCCAACCTGGGAATGGACACCCTGGACCTGGTCCAGTTGCACTGCCCGCCCACCGAGGTCTTCTCCTCCGACGAGGTCTTCGACGGCCTGGACACCCTGGTCGCCGAGAAGGCCATCGCCGGGTACGGGGTCAGCGTCGAGACCTGCGACCAGGCGCTCACCGCGATCGCCCGACCGGGGGTGGCGAGCGTCCAGATCATCCTCAACGCGGTCCGCCACAAGCCCCTGGAGCGGGTGCTGCCGGCCGCGGCGGCAGCCGGTGTCGGCATCATCGCCCGTGTGCCGCTCGCCAGCGGCCTGCTCTCCGGTCGCTACGACGAGCACACCGAGTTCCCCGCCGACGACCACCGCAACTACAACCGGCACGGCGCGGCCTTCGACGTCGGGGAGACCTTCTCCGGGGTCGACTTCGACCGAGGTCTGGCCGCCGTACGCCGGCTGGCCCCGCTGGTCGACGCGGACCGCACGATGGCGCAGTTCGCGCTGCGCTGGGTGCTCGACCAGGCCGGCGTCACCGTTGTCATCCCCGGTGCCCGCGACGCCGACCAGGCCCGACGCAACGCCGCCGCGGCGAACCTGTCCCCGCTCACCGACGAGCAGCTGGCAGCCGTACGCGAGACCTACGACGAGCTGATCCGCCCGCAGGTGCACGACCGGTGGTGACCCGCGCGCCCGGGGTGCTCGCGTCGCACCGCCCGGCCGGCGATGCTGGACGTCGGCGCGCCGCCCCGGGCGGCGGAGAGGGGACGCGATGAGGGGCTGGCTTCCGCTCACCCTGGGTCTGCTGGCCGTGGTGATCGGTGCGGTGTGGACGGTCCAGGGCCTCGGCTACGTCAGCGGCAGCGTGATGACCGACCAGAAGATCTGGGCGGTGCTCGGCCCGATCGTGGCGCTGGCCGGGCTGGTGGTGCTCTGGCTCGGCCTGCGCTCGCGCCGACGCTGAGCGGTGCTCCACTCACGAGCGTGAACACGTGGAAAGCCCCGCACCCCAACCCGGATGCGGGGCTTTCACAACGACCCTGAGCCGGATCGTCCCACTGGCCGGCGAGGGCCGGCCAGTCCTACTCAGATGGGACGGACCTGCTCAGCCTGCGGGCCCTTCTGACCCTGAGCAATCTCGAACTCCACCCGCTGGTTCTCCTCCAGCGAGCGGTAGCCGCTGGTCTGGATGGCCGAGAAGTGGACGAACACGTCAGCACCCCCACCATCGACGGTGATGAAGCCGAAGCCCTTGTCAGCGTTGAACCACTTCACGGTTCCCTGAGCCATGTGTTTCTCCCTCTAAAAACTGGCGGCCGTGCACGCCGTCCGGCCGATCGGCCGTTTTTGAGCAGCGGCGCCTGAGGCAGCCCCACGAAGGAGACTTCTCTCAACCCACGCCGTCTCGCAACAGCGGGGATCAGCAAATCACGGACGCAAAAAGTCTGTCACGACCTCTCCGACGAATTTCTCCGACATGTGACCTGACGGATGCCTCAGGTGCGCTGGGCGGCGTCCGATGCCATGCGAAAGCCCCCTTCCCATCGATGCGGGAAGAGGGCTGAAGTCGCTGCCTGGTCAGTCCGGCCAGCTACCGGTCATCCGGCGTACGCCGACCGCGCCGCCCCGGTCCACGGCGGCCCGGACGACCGCGAAGATGGCGCCCTGCAACGCCGCGGCGGCCAGGATCTCGCCCCAGCCGCGATCCTCGTCGGTCGCGTTGGGCGCCTCACCATCGCCCGCGGTGACCTTCCAGACCTGCCGGAAGATCGCCCCGGCCACCGTGCCCGCGGCGATACCCAACAGGACGCCGACCGGCCGGTACGCGACCCTGCCGATGCTCTTGCTCACCTACGCCTCCCCCGCACGATCATCAGCACCACCACGGTGGCCACCGCACCGGCCGCAATGGCCGCCCACGGCACCGGGTTACGGCGCACCATCTCACCCTTGTCGTACGCCCGTGCGCGTACCAACTCACCCTTCTCGTACGCCTGCGCCCGCGCCATCCCGGCGCCACGCGCGGCCTGCTCGCGGACCCGGGCGACGGTCTGCGCCGCCTGCTCCCGCATCCGCTCCTTGGCCTGCTCGGCGGACTCCTTGAGACGCGCCTTGACGTCGGCCTTGGCGGCCAACGCCTCCATCGTCTCGCCCAACTCGACCCGGGTGCGACGGATCTCCTCGCGGAGGGCCTCCGTGTCGCCGGTCCCGTTGCCGCTCATTGCCGCCCCCTGTCCTTCACTGCGGCGGTGACGGTGTCCACGTCTGCCCGCAGGCTGCGGACCGTGGCCGCCGGCACCGGCGGGACGGCACGGCTGACCTGCTTCTTGCCCACCAGGGCAAGAACGCCGGCCACCAGGAAGCAGGCCACCGCCACGATCAACGCCGCGGACCAGGCGGGCAACACCAGGTCGAGCAGCAGGATCGCCGTGGCGACCAGCGCACCCAGGCCGAAGAACGCGAGCGCGCCACCGCCGCCGAACAGGCCGATCCCGATGCCCGCGTGCTTACCCTTCTGGGTCAACTCCGCTCGGGCCAGCGTCAGTTCGTCCCGCACCAGGCGGGAGATCTGCTCGGTGGCCCGCTGCACCAACTCGGCGGTGGAGGGCTCGCTCCCGTTCTGGGATGTGCGGGCTTTCGCCACGTCAGCCATGCTGTCCTCCTTCCCTCATCACCGCGCTGTATGCCCGAAGTCGCCGCTCGTCAATCCTAAAGCGCGCCAAGCGACTCACCGTCCCCGTTGTCCGGACGCCGCGCCGCCGATCCACGGTCAGTAGCCGCGATCACGCCAGAGACGTCCGGCAGCACATCCCCCACCCAACCCCAACCAAACCTCCCGCAACGGCCCCCCTCTCCCCTGCCCCGCCACCTCCCGCCCCGCCACCTCCCGCCCAGCCCCCTCCCGCCCAGCCCCCTCCCGCGCGTGATCAAGAGGTTTCGGTCAGGAAACGCCGGGGTGGCTGACCGAAACCTCTTGATCAACCCGCTCAGGGGGTGCGGGGGAACGCGGGGCGGCGGCGGGGCAGGGCGACGCAGCGCGGGCGAGGGGCGCTGCGGCGAGGGTCCGCGCTGGGCGGGCAGCGCAGCGCTGGCGGCGCGGGGCGGGGCAGCGCGGGGCGGGGCGGGGCTGCGCGGGGCGGGGCAGCGCGGGGCGGGGCGGGTTAGGGGCGGGTTTCTTCGGGGCCTACGAAGGCTTCGCTGCGGGCGTCGCCGTCGTCGCTGCCGCCGAAGACACGGGCGTCGTCGGGTGCCTCGGTGTCGGACAGGCGGCGGGCCGGCCGCCTCGGCTGCACCCACTGCCAGGACAGGTTGCTGTTGGAGTCGCCCAGCTCGGTGCGCAACCGGGGCATCGCGGTCGGGCGGTTGTCCCGGATCCAGGCGACCAGGTGTTCCCGGACCAGGCAGCGCAGGTCCCACAGACTGCCCGCGTCGGCGGCGCTGACCAGCGCGCGTAGCCGCACCGTCCCGCCGGTGGCGTCGGTGACCTGAAGGACGCAGACCCGGCCGTCCCACAGCTCGGTGCCCTCGACGAGCCGGCGCAGCTCCTCGCGCATGGTCTGCACCGGCACCGCCCAGTCCACGTCGAATTCGGCGGTGCCGAGCACCGCCGCCTCGGTACGGGTCCAGTTCTGGAACGGTTTGCTGGTGAAGTACGAGGTGGGCAGGATCAACCGTCGGTCGTCCCAGATCTGCACCACGACGTAGCTGAGGGTCAGCTCCTCGATGCGACCCCACTCCCCCTCCACCACGACCACGTCGTCGAGCCGGACGGCGTCGCTGAAGGCGAGTTGGAGGCCGGCGAAGACGTTGCCGAGCAGGCTCTGCGCGGCGAGCGCGGCCACCACACCGACCACACCGGCCGAGGTCAGCACACCGGCGCCGATGCCGCGCACGCTGGGGAAGGTCATCAGCATCACGCCGACGGTCAGGATGACGATCACCGCGATGGTCAGTCGGCGCAGCATCACCACCTGGGTGCGTACCCGCCGGGCGTGCCGGTTGTCCGGTACGTCGACCCGGAACCGGGCCAGCGCGGTGTCCTCCACGACGACCAGCAGGCCGGCGACCAGCCAGGCCATGGTGGCGATGACGCCGAGGGTGAGCAGGTGCAGCAGCAGCCGTCGCCAGCTCTCGCCGACCGCGTACCCGGTGGTGAAACGGACGGCGAACTGCACGGCCAGGACCGTTCCGGCGACCTGGAACGGGCGGTGCGCGTGATCGGTCAACTCGGTCAACAGCAGTGACCGGCGACCGTACCGCCGGGTCAGCCGGTGGATGACCTCGACCAGGAACAGGGCGACCGCCGCCGCGATGAGCGCGGCGACGGCCGTTTCGAGATAGTTCTGCACGGCTTCGGTGCTCCCCTTCGACCAGGCGTCGGGCACTTCGGGCAAAAGCCCAAGAGTGCCCGACATCCGTGGTATCGACCAGTCAGACCTTGCGGTACCGGGACTGGAGGAAGCAGTAGACGCCGAAGGCGGCGATGCCCAGGGCGACCAGGGTCAGCAGGAACGTGCCGTAGGACTGCTCCTGCAGGGTGTGCAGCGCGGCGTCCAGACCACGGGCCTTCTCCGGGTCGTAGTTCACCGCGGCCACGATGACCAGCAGACCGGCGATGCCGTACGCGACGCCCTTGGCGATGTATCCGGCCATGCCCAGCCGGCGGGCGAGCTGGCGGGTCTTCGGGCTCATCTCGCCGGTCTTGAGGTGCTTCTCGAACTTCTTGCGGGCACCGTAGATCACCAGGCCGATGCCGATCGCGGCGACCACCAGCCCGGCGAGGCCGACCAGCCAGCGGCCGCCGGCGGAGGTCATCAGCTTGCCGGTCAGCGCCTCCTGCTGGTCGGCGCTGTTGGACTCGGCGTCCTTGAAGACCTTGAAGGCGGTCCAGGCGAAGTAGAGGTAGACGATGGTCCGGCCGGCCGAGGCGAGCCGTTCCATGACCCGCTCCTTGCCGCGCTCGGCGCGGTGCCCGACCGCCGCTTCGAGGGCCTGCCAGATCGCCATCGCGAGCAGGCCGACCGCGACGGCGATGACCAGGAACTTGCCGAGGGGCTGTGCGGAGAGGGTACGCAGCGCGCCGGACTGGTCGCCGTCGTCGGACGACGTGCCGAACGCGATCTGCAACGCCAACCAGGCGAAGAGAAGGTGGACGATGCCGTAGCCGATGAAGCCGGCCCGGGCGAGGAGTTCCAGCCACCGGCTGTCCGCCGTTCGGGAGGCGGTGGCTTCGGCGCTACGGGTGAGTGACATGGCGTCACAATCTCCGATTCGGAAGATTCCCAAACGTCGGCCACCGCCGCCCGCGCGGGTCAGCTGCCCGGGTTACGCGATACGCGGATCTTGACCTGTTGGTCGGTCACGCTGTCCAGGGTGACCGCGAAGCCGCCGGCCTCGGTGGCCTGCTGGCCGGTGGTGAGGGTGAGTTGCTCGCCGGCGACCTCGACGGTCACCTGGTCGCCCTCGGCGCCGACCAGCTTGGCCTCGACGCCCAGGATGGTGGCGCTCGCGTCGACACCCCGCTCGAAGGTGACAGTGCAGGCGTCCAGCCCGCAGTCGGTGGAGGCGCCCTGGGAGCTGCACCCGGCGAGCACGGCGAGGCCGAGCGCCAGACCGGCGAAGAGACCGGCGGCGCGGCGGACGGGGGGAATGGGCATGGTGGCGGGTCGGTTCGTCACCTCGCCAAGAGTACGAGACATCAGCGACGTCGCCGCCCAACGGTGATCACCTGGCGGCCGGAGAGAGCACGAGGAGCACCGGCTAGGGTCCGGGACATGCCGTTCGACATCGCCCGCACCCGGGCCGCCTACCCCGCCCTGACCGAGGGCTTCGTTCACTTCGACGGTGCCGGCGGCACCCAGACCGCGGCCGGTGTGATCGACGCGGTCACCGACGCCATGCGCTCGGCGGTCGGCAACCGCAGCGCTGCCTTCGCGCCGGGTCGCCGGTCGTTGGAGCTGGTGGCCGAGGCCCGTTCGGCGGTGGCCGACCTGCTCGGCGCCGACCCGGCCGGGGTGGTGCTGGGCCCGAGCGCGACCGCGCTGACGTACACCATGGCGCGCACGCTCGGCGCGGCCTGGCGCCCGGGTGACGAGGTGGTGGTCTCCCGGCTGGACCACGACGCGAACGTGCGGCCGTGGGTGCAGGCCGCCGAGGCGGCCGGCGCGACGGTGCGCTGGGCCGAGGTCGACCGGCACACCGGTGAGCTGCCCGCGGCCCAGTACGCGGACCTGGTGGGTGAGCGGACCCGGTTGGTCGCGGTGACCGCCGGCAGCAACGCCATCGGCACAGTGCCGGACGTGTCGGCGATCGCCAAGACCGCGCACGCGGTCGGCGCGTTGGTCTACGTCGACGGGGTGCACTCGGTTCCGCACGGGCCGACCGACCTGGCCTCGCTCGGCGCGGACGTGCTGGTCACCAGCGCGTACAAGTGGTCCGGCCCGCACCTGGCGGCGATGGTGGCGGACCCGGCCCGGTGGGCGGCGTTGCACCCGGCGAAGCTGGTGCCGTCCTCCGACGCGGTGCCGGACCGGTTCGAGTACGGCACGCCGAGCTTCCCGCTGCTGGCCGGCGTGGCCGCCGCAGTGGATCACCTGGCGGGGCTGGACCCGGACGCGGTCGGGGACCGGCGGGCGCGGCTGCGGGCCGGGCTGGCCGCCGCCCAGGCGCACGAGGAGGCACTGCTGGACCGGCTGCTGGCCGGGCTGGCGCAGCGGCCGGCGGTCACCGTCTACGGCTCGCCGGCGCGGCGCTGCCCGACGGTCTCGTTCCGGGTCGCCGGGATGTCGCCGGCGGCCACCCAGGAGGCGTTGGGCGCGGCCGGGTTCTGCCTCTCCGTCGGCGACTACTACGCCTACGAGTACTTCCAGCTGATGGGTCTGCGCGACAGCGGCGGCGCGGTGCGGGCCAGCATCTACCACTACAACACGGCTGACGAGGTGGACCGGTTGCTCGCCGAACTCGACGCGCTGGCCGAACCGGCGGGGAGAATGGCCGGATGAGCACCCTGGTCGAGGACAACCCGGCGAAGCACCGCTTCGAGATCCTGGTCGACGACGCGCTTGCCGGCTTCGCCGCGTACCTGCCACGCGGGGAGGTCCTGGTCTTCACTCACACCGAGGTGGACCAGAGCTTCCAGGGCAAGGGAGTGGGCAGCACGCTGACCCGGGGCACCCTGGACCAGCTTCGGGCACGTGGCACGAAGATCGTGCCGCAGTGCCCCTTCATGGCCGCGTTCATCGACAAGCACCCGGAGTACGCCGACCTGGTCGCCGACCTGACCTAGGCGGTGCGCCTAGGGCAGGCCGGCGCCGGTGAGCACCTCGGCGGCGGCCCGTCCGCTGGCCCGGGTGGCGCCGTGGGTGGCCAGGTGCACCGCCCCGGTGATCAGCTCGGGCACGCCCAACTCGACCACCACCGCGTCCGGTCGGGCGGTCAGCGCGCGGTGCACGCCGGCCCGCATCCAGTCGTGCCGGTGCAGGTCGCGGACGACCAGGACCAGGGGCCGGCTGCCCGCCCCGACGCCCGGGTCCGCCGGTACGTCGGTCTCGGCGTAGCGGACCGTGCTGGTGCCCGGCAGCAGCTCGGCCAGCGGCCCGCCGATGCCCCACGGGGTCTCGGCGCCGATGGCGATGTTGCGCGGCGGCTCGAACTCGACGACGTGTGCCGCGCGGGTCAGTGGCAGCGCGACCGACGTGCCCGGGGCGGCGGTGACCCGGACGGCCCGGCGGGCGGCGACCAGCCCGACGTCGGCGGCGCCGCGCGCCGAGCCGGCGCTGCGGGCGGCCACCGTCCAGGCGGCGAGTTGACCGACGCGCTTGGCGGCCTCGGCGAGACGTTCCTCGGGCAGCTCACCGGAGACGACGGCGGCCACGATGGCGTCGCGCAGCTCGCGGGCGGCCTGCTCGTCGGCGTGTTCGCCACCGATGCAGATGGCGTCGGCTCCGGCGGCGAGGGCGCGGACCGTGGCCCCGGCGAAGCCGTACCGGTCGGCGACCGCGCGCATCTCCATCGCGTCGGTGACCACCACCCCGGAGAAGCCCAGCTCGTCGCGGAGCAACCCACCCAGGATGCGCTGGCTCAGCGTCGCCGGCAGGTGCGGGTCGAGGGCGGGCACCAGCAGGTGACCGGTCATCACCGCCTGCACCCCGGCGGCCACGGCGGCGCGGAACGGGGCCAGTTCGCAGGCGTCCAGCCGGTCCCGGTCGGCGGTGATCCGGGGCAGGTCGTGGTGGGAGTCGACCCGGGTGTCGCCGTGCCCGGGGAAGTGTTTGGCGCAGGCCGCGACACCACCGGCCTGGAGCCCGCGGACCCAGGCGGCGGTGTGCCGTGCGACCAGCACCGGGTCGGCGCCGAAGGAGCGGACGCCGATCACCGGGTTGGCCGGATTGGAGTTGACGTCGGCGTCCGGGGCGTAGTTGAGGGTGAGCCCTGCGGCGGCCAGCTCGGCGCCGAGGTCCCGGGCGACGGCCTCGGTCAGCTCCGGGTCGTCGACCGCCCCGAGGGCGAAGTTGCCGGGCCGGGAGCTGCCGTGCACCGACTCCAGCCGGGTGACGTCGCCGGCCTCCTCGTCGATCGCCACGATGACGTCCGGCCGTTCCGCGCGCAGCGTCGCGGTGAGCGCGGCCACCTGCTCGGTGTCGACGACGTTGCGGGCGAAGAGCACCACCGAGCCGAGACCCTCACCGAGCCAGCGGCACACCCATGGCGGTGCGGTGGTGCCGACGAAGCCGGGTTGCAGGACGGCGGCGGCGAGCGCCGGGAGGTGCCCGGTGGTCGTGGTCACTCCGCCCCCTCGCAGTGATCGGCGTCGATCACCGGCGACGATGCGCCCCCGTCGATCCGCTGGTTGCGCTCGCTCATGCGGCCCCCGTACCCCATCTCTCGCGCGCCCTCGGCGCACCGCCACCGGCAGGCGGTCCTGCCATGGTCACACTGAGCGATTCAATAGTCAATAAACCTTACAGTTGCCTGGCGGCCCGCTCCCCGGGGAGAGTGCGGGGATGGATCCCGTGCTGCTGGCCGACGCGACGAGCCCGGCCGACATCCCCGGCGTACGCCTGCTCGGCCTGGTGGTCGGCGCCCTGCTGCTGCTCGCCGCGATCCGGGCGATGTTCGGCCGACGCTGACCGGGGTACGGCTCCCCCATCAGCAGTCCGCGTGCCGAAGGGGTAAGCCATGAAGATCGGATACTTTCTGTCCAGTGAGGAGTTCACGCCAGCCGAGCTGGTGGAGCAGGCGCGCGGTGCCGAACGGGCCGGCTTCGAGGCGCTGTGGATCTCGGATCACTACCACCCCTGGGTGGACGCACAGGGCCAGAGCCCGTTCGTCTGGTCGATGATCGGGGCGCTCAGCCAGGTCTGTTCGCTGCCGGTGACCACTGCGGTGACCTGCCCGACCGTGCGGATCCACCCGGCCGTGATCGCGCAGGCGGCGGCGACCAGTGCGGTGCTGCACGGCGGACGGTTCGTGCTCGGCGTCGGCACTGGCGAGGCGCTCAACGAGCACATCTTCGGTGACGCCTGGCCGCAGGCCGACACCCGGCTGGAGATGCTGGAGGAGGCCGTCGAGGTGCTGCGCGCGCTGTGGGGCGGCGACTTCGTCAGCCACCACGGCAAGCACTACACAGTGGAGCAGGCCCGGATCTACACGCTGCCGGACACTCCCCCGCCGATCTACGTCTCCGGCTTCGGGCCGAAGGCCATCGATCTGGCCGCCCGGATCGGCGACGGCTATGTCAGCACCATGCCCGACGCCGACATGGTCCGGCGGTTCCGCGAGAACGGCGGCGGGGACAAGCCGTGCCAGGCCGGCTTCAAGGCGGCGTACGCGGACAGCGAGGAGGAGGGGCTGCGGATCGCGTACGAGCGCTGGCCCAACGCGGGGGTGCCGGGTGAGCTGTCCCAGGTGCTGCCCTCGCCGCGACACTTCGAGCAGGCCGCCGAGCTGGTCAAGCCGGAGATGCTGAAGGAGGCGTTCGTCTGTGGCAACAGCGCCGACGCGCACCTGGAAATGATCGACAAGTACGCCAAGGCCGGCTTCGACGAGGTCTACGTGGCCAACACCGGCCCGCACTACCAGGGCCTGTTCGACCTCTACCAGCGCGAGGTGCTGCCCCGGCTGCGCTGAGTCGCTGGCACCCGAGCCCATGATCTTCCGAATGCGTTTCGGCGGTCGTGGGCTCGGGTACCTCCGGCCTTCGATGAAACTGTCCACGCACTCGATGACGTTGCGCCGCGCGGCCCGCAGCCTTTTCGGCTGGAAGGCGCTGCGGCCCAACCAACTGGCCGCCATGCGCGCGGTGATGAAGCGACGCGACGCCCTGGTGGTGTTGCCCACCGGGGCCGGCAAGTCGGCGATCTACCAGATCCCGGCCAGCCTGATCCCCGGCCCCACCGTGGTGATCTCCCCGCTGCTGGCACTTCAGCAGGACCAGATCGCCTCCCTCAACGAGCGTCAACGCCCCGAGCTGCGGGCGGTGCGGATCAGCTCGAACGAGTCGCCCACCCAGCAGGCCGAGGCGCTCACGGAGGTCCGGGAGGGCCGGGCGGAGTTCCTCTTCATCACCCCGGAACAGCTCAGCAACCCCGAGCGGATGGCCGAGGTCGCGGCGTTGAAGCCAGCGCTGGTGGCGATCGACGAGGCGCACTGCATCTCCGCCTGGGGGCATGACTTCCGCCCCGACTATCTGGCGCTCGGGCACCTCATCGACGGCATCGGCCGACCGCCTGTGGTCGCGCTGACCGCCACCGCCTCCCCGCCGGTACGCGACGACATCATCGCCCGGCTGCGGCTGCGCGACCCGGATGTGGTGGTCTCCGGGCTGGACCGGCCGAACCTGTTCCTCGAGGTGGCGCACTGCCCGGACGAGGACTACCGGTGGCGGCGCCTGATCGCGCTGCTGCGCGACGAGGGGCGACCCGGGATCATCTACGTGCCGACCCGCCGCGCCGCCGAGGAGCTGGCCACCCGGTTGACCGACGCCGGCCTGCCGGCGCAGTTCTACCACGGTGGGATGGCGATGGGCGCCCGCGCCGAGCTGCACGAGGCGTTCCTCGCCGACCAGGTTCCGATCATGGTGGCGACCTCGGCGTTCGGGATGGGCATCGACAAGCCGAACATCGCTTGGGTGGCGCACATGGCGCTGCCCGACTCGCCGGACAGCTACTTCCAGGAGATCGGCCGGGCCGGGCGCGACGGGCAACCGGCCCGGGTGCTGCTGCTCTGGCGGGCCGAGGACGTGGGCCTGCAACGGTTCTTCAGCGGGGGCCTGCCCGACGTCGACGAGCTGCGCGACCTGGCCGCGCTGCTGCGCCGCAAGCCGGCCACCAAGACCGAGCTGCGCGAGACCACCGGCCTCGGGCCGCGCAAGCTGGGCCAGTACCTCTCCCTGCTGGAGCAGATCGGCGCAGCCGAACCGCGCGCCCGGCAGCGCATCGGCGTACCGCGTTACGCCCCCACCCCGACCGACGCCGCCGCGGCGGCGCTGGCCGAGGCGGAGCGTCAGCAGACCGTAACCCGGTCCCGCACCGACATGATGCGGGCCTTCGCCGAGACCACCGCCTGCCGGGGGCAGACCCTGCTGGCCTACTTCGGCGAGCAGATGACGCAGGTCTGCGGCCACTGCGACAACTGCCACAACGGCACCAGCGTGGCCGACCAGGGCGCGACCGGGCCGTTCCCGGTGCACAGCCAGGTGCGTCACCCGGAGTGGGGGTCCGGCCTGGTGCTCTCCTACGAGGAGGACAAGATGACGGTTCTCTTCGATGAGGTCGGGTACAAGACGTTGTCGGTGCGCGTGGTGTCCGAACAGGGCCTGCTGACCCTGGACTAGCCTGACCCGGGCACCGGTGTCGGGCCCGGTGGATCGACCAAGCAGAGCATCGATTGACCAAGCAGAGCAGGGCGGAAGGGGCGTTGTCGTGATCGAGCAGCCGGCGTACACCGGGTTCGGTTTCTCCGACGGGGAGTGGGGGCTGCTGGTCGGCCTGCCGCAGTCGGTGCTGACCGCGGCGAGCGCCGCCGAGTCCGACGGCACCCGCCGGACCATGGCGGAGAATGCGGCCGGGCTGGAGACCATCGCGGCCGGCCGGGAGTCGGCCAGCCCGCTGGTCGCCGCCGTGGCTGGCGAGATCGTCACCCGGGTCGGTGACCCGGAGACCGGTGAGGAGTTGCCGGTCATCGCGCCCGCCGACCCCCGGGCGTACATCGACGACGTGCTGCTGCGGGCCGGCGAGGCCGGCGCGTTGCTGGCCGCGCGGGTCGACGAGGGTGAGGCCGGCGCGTACAAGCACTGGCTCGTGAAGATCGCCGAGCAGGTGGTGGGCGCCGCGTCCAGCGGTGGGTTGCTGGGCATCGGCGGCGAGTCGGTCAGCGACTCCGAGCGGCGTTTCCGCGACCGGCTCGCGCACGTGCTCATCGACTGACCGACGACATCGAGGCATCGGCCGGACCGGTCGGCTCGGCGGCCACCGCCGCGGAGTCGGCCGGTCGGACGCCGCGCAGGACGACCAGCGCGGTGACCGCGCCCAGCAGCATCACCGCCATGGCGGCGTACGCGGCCAGGTGCAGCCCGTCGGTGAACGCGACAGCGGCGGCGTGCCGCACCGCGTCGGCCAGCTCCGCCGGCAGCCCCTGGGCGACCGCGAGTGCACCACCCAGGGTCTCCTGGGCCGCGTCAGTGGTGTCCGCGGGCAGCCCGGCCGGAAGGCCGTCGACGATCTCGCGGCGGTAGACCGCCGCACCGACGCTGCCCAGGATCGCCATTCCCAGCGCGCCGCCCAGCTCGCTGCTGGACTCGGTCAGGGCCGACGCGACACCGGCCTGCTCCGGTGGCGCCGCGCCGAGGACCAGCTCGGTGACGAGGGACATCACCATCACCAGACCACCCGCGTAGACGCTGGCGCCGACGAGCAGCAGCCACAGCGGCGTCTCCGGGGTGACCCGGGTCAGCACCGCGAAGCCGACCACGGCGATCCCGAACCCGGCACCGATCAGGTACGCCCGTTCGACGCGCTGGGCGAGGGCGGCGGCGGCCGGGGCGACCGCGCTCACGGCGAGGGACGGCACCAGGCTCCACAGTGCCGCCCGCAGTGGGCTCACGAGCACCAACTGGAGGTCCTGGGTGGTGAAGATGGCGAAGCCGACGATGGCGAACATCGCCAGCAGGTTGACCGCGAGCGACCCGGCGAAGCCGCGGCGGCGGAACAACGCGAGATCGACCATCGGGTACGCGCCGGTCCGCTGCCGGTGCAGGAAGAGCGCGCCCACCAGCAGGCCGCCGACGATGGCGAGCACCCGCACCGGGCTGA
The DNA here is from genome assembly GCF_040607895.1 of Micromonospora sp. NPDC005220. Lineage (NCBI taxonomy): Bacteria > Bacillati > Actinomycetota > Actinomycetes > Micromonosporales > Micromonosporaceae > Micromonospora > Micromonospora sp. NPDC005220. Next base: position 6,327 of record NZ_JBEXHP010000085.1, on the reverse strand, counting down.
CGCCGTCGCGGGCCATCTCCTTGATGCCGTAGATCACCGGCAGCAGCGCGCCGAGCGACAGCGCCGCGCTGATCAGGTCGAACCGTCCGGTCGCCGGGTTGCGGAATTCGGGCACCAGGAGCGGGGCGAGCAGGAGCAGCATCAGCATCGCCGGGATGTTGATCAGGAAGATCGAGCCCCACCAGAAGTGCTCCAGCAGGATGCCGCTGAGCACCGGGCCGATCGCGATGCCGCCGGTCAGGGTGGCGGTCCAGACACCGATGGCGGTGCCGCGCTGCTTGGCGTCGTGGAACATGTTGCGGACCAGGGCGAGGGTCGACGGCATCAGGGTGGCCCCACCGACGCCGAGGACGGCCCGCGCGGCGATCAGCGTCGCGGTGCTGTCGGCGTACGCGGCCAGCAGCGACGCCGCCCCGAACGCGGTGGCGCCGGTCAGCAGGAGCCGGCGTCGGCCGATCCGGTCACCCAGAGCGCCCATGGTGATGAGCAGCCCGGCCAGCACGAAGCCGTAGATGTCGAAGATCCAGAGCTGTTCGGTGGCGCTGGGTCGCAGCTCCGCGCTGATGAACGGGACGGCGAAGTAGAGCACCGACACGTCCATCGAGACCAGGAGCAGCGCCAGCATCAGCACCGTCAGCCCGATCCACTCCCGCCGGCCGGCCCGCGGTGCCGGCGCACTGGTGGTTGTCATGATCAATTCCCCCTTCTGCGTATGACGTACGCTGTTATGCGTAGACCATACGCAGAACTAGGATGGCGAGGCAAGGAGGAAATGTGGCGGCGAAGAAGGACGACACCGGGCCAGCGCTCCCGCCGGCCATCGAGGGCGCGTGGGGGCTGCGGGAACGACCACCCAAGGGCCCCCGGCCCGGATTGAGCGTGCCCGCCATCGTGGACGCCGCCGTCCGCGTGGCCGACGCCGACGGCCTGGCCGCCGTCTCGATGAGCCGGGTGGCCAGGGAGCTGGGCGCCGCGACGATGGCCCTCTACCGGTACGTCGGCTCGAAGGACGAGCTGCTGATGCTCATGGTGGACACCGGGTACGGCCCGTCCCCCGGCCCGCCCGGCCCGAAGGACGACTGGCGTACCGGCCTCACCCGGTGGGCCTGGGCCGAGCACGACGTGCTGCGGCAGCGGTCCTGGTTGCTGCACGTGCCGATCAGCGGCCCACCGATCACCCCGCAGCAGCTCGGCTGGATGGAGGACGGGCTGCGCTGCCTCGACGGCACCACCCTCGGCGAGAGCGAGAAGATGTCGGTGCTGCTGCTGATCACCGGGTACGTCCGCAACGAGGCCACCCTCACCGCGCAGATCGCCGAGGGCAGCCGGGCAGCCGGCGTCGAGCCCGCCGAGATGATGCCGGCGTACAGCCGGATGGTGTCCCGGCTCATCGACCCGGCCCGCTTCCCCGCGCTGCACCGGGTGCTCGCCGCCGGCGTGCTCAACCAGGACGACGACCCCGACGACGAGTTCGCCTTCGGTCTGGACCGGATCCTCGACGGCGTCGAGGCGCTGATCCAGCGCCGAGCGCACTGAGGGAGCCCGATGCTGCCGAAAGACACCATCGACACCACCGTCCTGCCACCGGGCGAGCGGTTCGGCATGTGGCTGGACCTGGTCGCGCGCACCTCGGCACCGCTGCGCATCCGGTCCGCGCACAGCGACGACTTCGCCGCCCGGGCCGACTTCCTCGACCTCGGCCCGATCCAACTGGTGGAATACCGGTACCCGTCGCTGGACGCCACCCGGACCCGCAAGCTGGTCCGTCAGTCCGACCCGGAGCTGTACATCCTCGCCCTCACCACCGGCGGCATCGGCACGTCCAGCCAGGACGGTCGCCGCAGCGAGATCCTCGCCGGCGAGTTCACCTTCTACGACGGGTCCCGGCCGCACGACGTCTGCCACCACGCGACCGAGCCGGAGCGGGACCAGGCCACCTCGATCATCACGCTGATCCCGCACGCCGCCCTGCCCCTACCGCCGCAGCGGCTGGCCGCCCTCTACGGCGGCCGGATGTCCGGCAGCGAGGGGATCGGGGCGCTGCTGGCGCAGTTCCTGCTCCAGGTGACCGGGCACCCCGAGCAGTACCACGCCGCCGACGCCAGCCGGCTCGGCGCGGTCGGGCTCGACCTGGCCACCACCATGCTCGGCCGGCACCTCGTCGCCGAGGACGCCGTGCCCACCGAGGTCCGCCGCCGGGCGCTGCTCACCCAGGTGCAGTCGTACATCCACCGCCACCTCGGCGACGCGACACTCGACCCACAGGTCGTCGCCGACGCCCACCACATCTCGGTGCGATCCCTGCACCGGTTGTTCGAGGCCGAGGACACCACTGTGGCGTCGTACATCCGGAACCTGCGGCTGGCCCGGTGCCGGCGCGACCTGACCGACCCGGCGCTGCGCAACCAGCCCGTGCAGGCCGTAGCGGCGCGCTGGGGATTTTCCCACAAGGCCCACTTCAGCCGGGCTTTCAAGGCCGCCTACGGCACCACCCCGCAGGAGCACCGCGACGGCGGCTCGGATCTGGCGCGGATCGTCAACCGCCGGGCGTCCACGGTCAACTCGCGGCCGGCAGACTGACACCAGCGCGGCCGACCATCGCCTGTTGGGCCGCCAACGGGGGCCGTGGCGAGGCGCCCGCCGCGAGAGCGGCGGGCGGCCGCCCGGTGGCACCCCACCCACGCCCGAGGCTCCGGTCCCGTCGCGCTTCCCCCAGAATCGCCGACGGGGCCGGTCAGGACTTCTCCAACAGCTCCAAAACGACCCGCTCCGCCTCCTCGCGAGGCGCCCGCGGATCCACCGACGCCACCACCCCGTCGTGGTAGAGGTCCACCACCCGAGGGTCCACGTACGACGCACGGGCCACCGTCGGCGTGTTGCCCAGCAGCTCCGCCACCTCGCGCATCACCGCGACCACCGCCTTGCGTCGCGCGGTCACCGAACGGGCCGGGCCGGCGGTGGCCAGCTCGGTGGCCGCCAGCACCGTGGCGTGCCAGGTGCGGAAGTCCTTCGCGGTCATCTCCCCACCGCTGGCGTCGCGCAGGTAGCAGTTGACCTCGTCGCTGCGCACATCGCGCCACTCCCGGCCGTCCCAGTAGCCGAACAGCCGATCCGTCCGTCGCCGACGACGGCGCAAGGTGACCAGCACCTGGCACAGCTCCGGGTCCTCGATCCGGCGTACCTGCTCGATGCCCCCCTTCGCGGGAAACACGAGCACCACGCAGCCGCCCCGGGACCGGGCATGCTCGGGGCGCAGGGTGGACACCCCGTACGTCGGGTCGTCGCCGGCCGCGTACTGGTCGCTGCCGACCCGGAACATCCCCATGTCCAGCAGGCGGGCCACAGTGGCCAGCACCCGGTCCCGGCCCAGGCCACGGCCGTCCAGGTCCCGCCCCACCCGCTCGCGCAGCGTCGGCAACCGGCGGGCCACCTCCAGCATGTGGTCGAACTTCGCCTCGTCCTGCTTCTCCCGCCACCGCGGGTGGTAGACGTACTGCTTGCGCCCGGCCGCGTCGATCCCGATCGCCTGGATGTGCCCGTTCGGATGCGGCGCGATCCAGACGTCCTGCCAGGCCGGGGGGATGACCAACTCCCGCAGTCGGGCCAGCACCTCCGGATCCCGCACCGGAGCCCCGGACGGGTCGACGAAGAGCCAACCCCGTCCGCGCCGACGCCGTCCGTACCCCGGTCGACCCGGGTCGCTACGCCGCAACCGCACCGGAGACCCGCACCACCCTCTCCACCTCGGCCACCGCGGCCAGCACCTCGTCGAGACGCAGAGCCGCCATCGTCGGGTGGCTTCCTACCCCGTCCCACCTGGGCCAATCCGCCGTACCAGCCCAGAGCACCCGGTGCCGTGGCCGGTCCGGAGGTGGCCCCCAGTGCGCCGGCGGCACCGGTCCGAAGAGGACCACCGACGCGGTGCCGTACCCGGTGGCCAGGTGGGCGATCCCGGTGTCCCCGCTGACCACCAGCCGGGCGTCGGCCACCAGCGCGGCGAGCCCGCCGAGGTCGGTCCGGCCGGCCAGGACGGCGTCCGGGCTCAGGCCCGCCGCCTCGGCCACCCGGGCCGCCAACGCCCGCTCGTCGGCCGAGCCGGTGAGCAGCACCCGGTGCCCCTGGTCGGTCAGCGTCCGGGCCAGCGCCGCGAACCGCTCGGGGGGCCACCGCTTGGCCGGAATCTTGCTACCCGGGTGCAGCAGGGTGACCCCGCTGGGCAGCCCCGCCGACCCGGGCCGGCGCAGGCTCAGGTCGGCGCGGTCGGTGGGGATGTCGTACCAGGACAGCAGCCGGCACCACCGGTCCACCTCGTGCTCGTCGACGGCCCAGCGCGGGCCGTCGGCGCAGCCGGCGTCCGCGTTGGCGAAGGCGAACAGCCGACCGGGCCGGGTGGCCGCGAGCAACCGGTGCGACTGCGGGCCCCGCCCGTGCAGGTTGACCGCGACCCGCGGGGCCGACCCGACCCGGAGCGGTCGGTCCAGCCCCTCGGTGTCCACCAGCCGGTCGACGCCGCCGACCAGGTCGACCAGCGGGGCCAGCCAGCCGGGCGCGGCGAGCACCAGCTCCCGCGAGGGGTACGCGGCCCGCAGCGCCCGCAGCGCGGGCACCGCGGTCACCAGATCGCCGACGCCGAGGGCGCGCAGCACGAGGATCACGGGTACGAGGTCTCCTGCTCGGCGCAGACCACCATCTCGCGCACCGCGCAACCGGGCGGCTGGTTGAGCGCGAACATGACCGCGGCGGCGGTGTCGGCGGGCTCGTTGAGGATCGCGTCCGGCCCCGGCCTGTACTGCGGGTCGCGTTCGTCGAAGAACGCGGTGCGCATCCCACCCGGAATGAGCAGGGTGACGCCGACCTGACCGGCCAGCTCGGCGGCGAGGGCTCGGGTGAACCCCACCACCCCGAACTTCGCCGCGCAGTACGCGGTGGCGTCGCTGACCGCCTTGACGCCAAGGGTGGAGGCGACAGTGACGACGCGACCCCGGGAGGTCAGCAGGAACGGCAACGCCGCCCGGATCACCGCTGCGGTGGCCAGCAGGTCGACGGCGACGATCCGGTCCCAGGTCTCCCCCGGCACGTCGGCGAGTCGGCCCGGCATGTCCGTGCCGGCGGCGGTGACCACCGCGTCCAGACCACCGGCCTGCTCGGCGAGGTGCCGTGTGGCCACCTCGGCGGCCCGCGTGTCGGCCAGGTCGCACTCGGTCCAGGACACCCCGTCGACCGGCGGCTGCCGGTCCAGCACGAGCGGCCGGCCACCGGAGGCGGCCACCGCGGCGACCACCGCGGCGCCGAGCCCACTGGCACCGCCGGTGACCAGGACGGTGGGCCCGGCATCGGGTCGGGTGGCGGTCACCGGGTGCGCTCCGCGAGCGTACGGACGATCAGGTCGGTGGTGGAACGACCGTCCAGATAGGGCACCACCACGGTGTTGCCGCCCCACCGGCGCAGCACCTCCGCCTCCGGCAGGGTCGCGTCCCCACCGCCGGTGGCGTAGTCGCCGCCCTTGACCCAGACGTCGGGGCGTACCCAGGACAGCACCGCCTCCGGGGTCGGCTCGTCGAAGATGACGACCGCGTCGACGCAGCTGAGGGCGGCCAGCAGCCGACTACGGTCCCCCTCGGACAGCACCGGCCGATCCGGCCCCTTCAACCCGGTCACGCTGGCGTCCGAGTTCAGGCAGACGATCAGGCAGTCGCCGAGCTGCCGGGCGGCCTCCAGGGTGGCCACGTGCCCGGCGTGCAGCAGGTCGAAGCAACCGCCGGTCGCCACCACCGTGCCACCCGCGGCCCGTACCTCACCCAGGAGCGTGGCGACGGCGGCGACCCCCACCCGGTCAGCCACCGCAGCACCTCGTGGTGCCGGCTGGAGGGCTCGCGGCCCCGGGGCGCTCCTGGCCCGCAGCGCGGGCCCCGACGGAGGCAGCGCCGTCGCCACGCCCCCGCCCGCCACGTACGCGGACGCCTCGGCGACCGCCACCTGCACCGCCTCGGAGACCAGCGCGCCCCGGGCCAACGCGAGGCTGGCGGCCGCCGCGAACCGGTCCCCGGCACCGCAGGTGTCCCCCTCGGCGCTGCCCGGGGTCGGCACCACCAGCGGCGTCGACCCGGCGTGGCAGAGCAACGCGCCGTCACCGCCCAGCGTCACCGCGACCGCGCCGGCCCGCCAGCGCCGCCGTAGCCCCTGGGCGCCGCGGGACGCGGTGGCCAGTCGGGAGGCGCCGGGCAGCGCGGGGACCAGCTCGCGCACCTCGGACTCGTTCGGGGTCGCCAGGTGCACGCCGGGCACCGCCGCCGGGCCACGCGGATGCGGGTCCCACACCACCGGCGC
>NZ_JBEXHP010000084.1:0-25913 GCF_040607895.1 Micromonospora sp. NPDC005220 | reverse complement strand
GGGCCCGCCGCCGGGACACCCCCAACCCCCACGCCACCCCCCATAACCCCCCCCACCCCCCCGAGGGGCCCCCGCCCCCCCGGTCGGGCGCCCATCGGCGTGCGGTCCGTCGTGGGCTGCTTGATCACCGTGTTGACGTCCTTCGCCGAGAGCAGCGGTGGGCGGTGCTGCGGTTGGCCGGGGTAAGCGGGGCGCCCATCGGCGTTCGGTCCGTCGTGGTGGGCGTCGCTGTGGTCCGTCCGTTGCGGGGTCGCAGCGGTCTGTCCGTTGCGGGGTCGCTGTGGTCTGTCCGTTGCGGCGGCGTCGCCGCTGTTCCGCCCGCCGCGCCAGCCTTTCGCCTGACGTCTCCGGCGTGTGGCCCGATGTCTGGCCCTTGTGCGGTCAGCGGTCTGCCTTGTGCGGCTCGACGTGTGCCCCGAGGTCCTGCCGTTGCGGCCTGAGAGCCTGCGGCGCATGGCTCGGGGCCCTTGGCGTGCCTACCCGAGGTCTGCGACGCCCAGTTGGGCGTCCCCGGCGGGCTGGCCCGCGATGATCGTCTCGGTTTCCGTGAAAGTCGGGGTGTCCTGGGTGTTGTACCGCCGCACAGCCACGCCATTGACCCCGAAAATCCATCTCGCAGCTGTGACTCAAGAGATCTTGGACAGTTTCCGTTCCGTGCTAACGGAAACTGTCCAAGATCTCTCGTCAGCTCCGCTTGAACGACGCCATCAGCCTCCCCCTCCGGTCGGATGCGGCGGTCTCAATGACCTCATGTTGGCCCGTTGGCCCGTTGGCCCGTTGGTCCAGTGGCGCGGGTAGCCCGGTCGGGCCGCCGGTGGTCCGGGTGGTTCGGTGTTCCGGCGGTCGGTGGTCCGCCGGGCCGGGTGGCGGTGGTGCGGGGGCGGTGGTGCGGGTGTTCCAGCGGTCTGTGCTCCGGTCGGTGGTCCGCCGGGCGGGTGGCCGGTGGTGGGTGCGGCTGCGGTGGAACGTGCCCTTGTTCACCAAGTCGTGATCGTCTGGTGAGTGAAGTCGGTTTGGATTTTCGATGGGTCGGGCAATTAACGGTCACGACAGGAAGCACACACACCGTGTGTCAGACATTCTTTGAAGGAGGGTGGCCGTGGAGCTCACCGTGTGGGGCATCATCACTGCGATCGTTGTTGGTCTCATCGTCGGCGCGCTCGGCCGTCTGGTCGTCCCGGGCCGGCAGAACATGCCGATCTGGCTGCACATGCTGATCGGTATCGGCGCCGCGCTGCTGGGCACCGTCCTGGCGCGGGCCATCGGCATCGCGACCGAGACGAGCGGCGTCGACTGGGGCGAGCTGCTGGTGCAGGTTGTGGTGGCTGCGATCGCGGTCGCGCTGGTGGCCGGCGTGGGTGGCCGCCGCCGCGTCACCCGATAACGAGCCGGCGTGGGTGGCCGCCGCGTCACCCGATAACGACCCGGCATCATCTGACGACACAGCACCACTGGTAGGACAGCACGAAGGAGCGCCCGGCCGAGAGCCGGGCGCTCCTTCGTGGTGAAGTGCCCGACTTTGGCCTGATGTCGGACCGCCGGTCGTCGGGCCTTTGCGGTACGGTCGCCACGCTTCGGCCAGTTCTGCCCTCTGTCGTAAAGGAATTCTCCGTACTAGGGTGCGGCGGAGAAGGTTAGTTCCAAGCGGCGCGAGGGGAGAAGTGGCGTGAACAGGTGGAAGCGGCTGGCCCCGGTCACCGCCATGGTGGCCTCGGCCGCGATGGTGCTGACCGGCTGTGGAGGCTCCGGCGACGACGCGGCCGACGACAGCAAGCTCACGGTCTGGATGATGGGCGAGGGCGGGGACGCGCAGAACTCCTTCTTGGACGGGGTCGAGGCCGAGTTCCGCCAGAAGCACCCCGACACCGACGTGGTCGTGCAGTACATCCCCTGGTTGGAAGCGCCCAAGAAGTTCCAGGCCGCACTCGCCGGCGGTGAGGGGCCGGACATCACCGAGCTGGGCAACACCGAGACTCAGGGTTGGGCCGCCCAGGAGGCGCTCGCCGACGTGAGTGCTCGGATGGGCGGCTGGGCCGACGGCAAGGATCTGCTGCCCGACCTGGTGCGCAACGCGCAGCTCGACGGCAAGCAGTACGGCGTGCCCTGGTACGCGGGTGTGCGCGCGATCTACTACCGCACCGACTGGTTCGCCGAGGCCGGCGTGCAGCCCCCGAAGACCTGGGACGAGCTGGTCACGGTGGCCAAGGCCGTGCAGGCGAAGAAGAAGGGCACCTACGGCATCGCGCTGCCCGGCAATTCCGAGCTGCCCTTCTACTCCTTCCTCTGGGGCGCGGGCGGCGAGATCGCCAGTAACCAGGGCGGCACCTGGAAGTCCGGCTACACCACTCCCGAGGCGCAGCGGGCCGTCAAGTTCTGGACCGACCTGGTGACCGTGCACAAGGTGGCCCCGCCGGCGGCGGCGGGTTGGAACGAGATCGACGCGCGTACCCAGTTCGCCACCGGTAAGGCCGCGATGGCCTTCGCCGGTAGCTGGCAGCAGGGCGCCATCAAGAAGGACAACCCCGAGATCGAGAAGGTCTGGGGTACGTTCCCGATCCCCGGCCCGGACGGCAAGGCGGCACCCGGTTTCGCCGGCGGCTCGGACGTGGCGATCTGGAAGGACAGCGAGCGGCAGGACCTGGCCTGGGACTACCTGACCGTGCTGCTGAACAAGAAGAACGCGCAGAGCTTCGCGAGCAGCCTCGGCTTCTTCCCGGTCTACCAGGACCTGGTTTCCGGTGGCACGTACGCGAACGACAAGGTGATGGCGGCGTTCGCCACCACCATGCAGAACACCAAGCTCACGCCGCTCACCCCGAAGTGGGTGGAGGTCAGCCGGACGAAGACGGTGACCCAGGCGATGAACAGCTCGGTCATGAAGGGTCAGAAGACGGTCGAGAAGGCTACCGCCGACGCGGCCGGTGAGATGGAAAGCATTCTCAACGCCAAGTGACCACGTTGACCGAGGCGCCGGAGGCGGCCGCCGCGCGGGAGACCCCCGCGCGGCGGCGTCGCCGGGTGGACCGCCTGCCCTACCTGCTGCTCCTGCCCGCCTTACTGATCATCGGGGTGCTGCTGCTCTGGCCGCTCGGCCAGGTGGTGGTGATGTCCTTCTACCGGCTGAACAGCGTCCGGCAACTGCGCGGCGACCGGGAGTGGCCGTGGGTGGGGCTCGGCAACTACACCGACATCCTGTCCGACCCGTTCTTCCTGACCGTGCTGCGCAACACGGTCCTGTTCGCCGCGGCCAACGTGCTGCTCACCATGGTGCTCGGCACCCTGGTGGGGCTGCTGCTGAACCGGCTCGGTCGCAAGATGGCGACGTTCGTGGCCAGTTGCGTGATGCTCGCCTGGGCCACCCCGGCGCTGACCGGCACGATCGTCTGGAAGTGGATCTTCGACGACACGAGCGGCCTGGTCACCTGGCTGTTCAACGCGCTGCCGGACGGCCTGTCCAACTCCCTCTTCGGCCGCAGCGACTGGACCGGCTACGGCTGGTTCAACTCGCCGCTGCTGTTCTTCGCCATCCTCACCCTCGTGGTGGTCTGGCACTCGTTCCCGTTCATCGCGGTGAGCGTGCTCGCCGGTCTCAAGAGCGTGCCGAGCGAGTTGCACGAGGCGGCCCGGGTGGACGGCGCCAGCCCGTGGCGGGTCTTCTGGAAGATCACCTTCCCGTTGCTGCGCCCGGTCTTCGGGATCCTGATCGTGCTCTCCACGATCTGGGACTTCAAGGTCTTCACCCAGCAGTTCGTGCTGGCCGGCGGCACCCAGGACCGGCCGACGTTCATGCTCGCCATCTACTCGTACGCCGAAGCCTTCTCTCCGCCGCCGAAGTACGGGCTCGGCGCGGCCATCGCGGTGATCCTCACGCTGATCCTGCTGGTGGTCACCGGCTTCTACGTACGGATGGTGCTCAGGCAGGAGGACGAGTCGTGAAGAAGGTCGCCCTCAACGGCGCCGGGCTGCTGGTCGCGCTCTTCGCGGCGTTCCCGGTCTACTGGATGATCTCCACCTCGCTGAAGCCGAGCAGGGAGATCTTCTCGTCCACTCCGCAGCCGGTGCCGGCGCACCCGACGCTTGAGCATTACCGGGAGATTCTGACCGGCAACCTGATCCCGGGCGTGAGCTTCGTCGACTTCTTCGTCAACAGCGCGCTGGTCGCGGTCTCCACAGTGGTGCTCAGTGGCCTGGTGGCGTTGCTCGCCGCGACCGCGGTGGCCCGGTTCCGCTTCAAGCTGCGGACCAGCTTCCTGATCATGCTGTTGGTGGTGCAGATGATCCCCCTGGAGGCGTTGGTCATCCCGCTCTTCCTGATGATCCAGCGGCTGGGGCTCTACAACACCCTGCCCAGCCTGATCCTCACGTACCTGGGCTTCTCGCTGCCGTTCGCGGTGTGGATGCTGCGCGGCTTCGTGGCCGCGGTGCCGAAGGAACTGGAGGAGGCGGCGGCGATCGACGGGGCCAGCCGGGCCCAGACGTTCCGCCGGGTGCTCTTCCCCCTCGTCGCGCCGGGCCTGGTGGCGACAAGCATCTTCTCCTTCATCACGGCGTGGAACGAGCTGATCTTCGCGTTGACGTTCATCAACGACCAGGGTCGCTACACGCTGCCGGTGGCGATGACCTTCTTCTTCGGTCGGGACGACACCAACTGGGGGCCGGTGATGGCCGCGTCCACCCTGTTCACCCTGCCGGTCATCATCTTCTTCCTGCTGGTGCAGCGTCGGATGGTCTCCGGTCTGGTGGCTGGCGCGGTGAAGGGCTGACCACGCGCCGCGAGGGCTGGCGCCGATGCCGACCCCCGCGCCGCGAGGGCGGGCCCACGCTGTGGACCCTATTAGGCTGACGGTCATGACGGGCAGGGTGGCAGCGGTGAACCTCGGCATCGTGACCGAGGCTGGATGGGCCGGCGACGCGAGCGGTCGCAGCGGCATCGACAAGAGGCCTGTCGACGGCCCGGTGCCGCTGCTCACCGGCGGTCTGGCGGGCGACTTCATCGGCGAGCGAGCTCATCACGGTGGCCCTGACCAGGCGGTCTACGCCTACGCGGAGGAGGACGCCGCCTGGTGGGCGACCGAACTGGGCCGCGCCATCCGACCGGGCGGCTTCGGCGAGAACCTGACCACCTACGCGGTCGACGTGACGGGTGCGGTGATCGGCGAGCAGTGGCAGGTCGGTTCCGCCCTTCTCCAGGTCACCAAGCCGCGCACCCCGTGCACCACCTTCGCCGGGTTCTGGGGCGTACCGGATCTGATCAAGCGGTTCACCGTCCGGGCGTCGCCCGGCGCCTACCTGCGCGTGCTGCGCGAGGGGGAGGTCGGCGCGGGCGACCCGGTCGAGGTGGTGGACCGGCCCGCGCACGGTGTGACCATCGGCGAGGTGTTCCGGGCGACCAGCCTGGAGCCGGAGTTGTTGCCTCGGTTGCTCGACGCCGAGGACCTGCCGGAGCCGATCCGGGAGAAGGCCCGCCGGCGGCTCACGCTGTGACAGTCACCGGCGCGGCCCTCACCGCATCAGGATGTCGTCGATATGGGCGGTGGTGCCGCCCCAGGCGGCAAGCGTGAGCTTTCCGCAGCCGGCGCTCTCCGTCTCGGCGAACTCGCCGGCCGGGATCCCGTCCACCTTCACGGAGTAGGTCGAGCCCCGCGCCGAGACCGCGACGTGGCGGGTCTGTCGCAGGTCGGCGACCGGATACGAGCCGCCGCCGACTCCACCGACGCCTGGTGTCGGCAGGGAGGAGAACTTGGCGATGAAGGTGCCGTCGGAGTCCAGGTAGAGGATGATCGCGTCGCCGGTCGCCTGGTCGTTGTCGAGACCGCCGCGGGGGAGCACCGCCAGCCCGTAGTAGTCGACCGTGCCGGCCCCGAGCCGAACGTCGAACTCGACAGTGCCGTCGCACATCATGTGGTCCTTGAGGTACGCACCCCACTGGCTCTCGATGCTGTCCGGTGTGTCGATCCGTAGTGCTGTTCCGTCAGCGACGAGGCTGAATGGCCCGTGCGTCCCGCCGAAGCGCTGGAAGCTGCTCGCGGCAACATACGGCGACCGTGGCGGCTCGCTCTTGCCGTTGGCCCCCGGCCGGCCGGCGGCAGATCTCGTGGCGGGGCCCGGAGTCACCTTCGGGCTGGTCGACTGCCGGACTGACGCAGTCGGCGTGGGCGTGGCGCTCGTGGAGGCCTGCGCCGGCACTGTGGGGACCTGCGCCGGCACAGTCGTGGTGTCGGCCCGAGGTGGAGAGGACTGTCCGGCCGGCAGACGGCCTTCCAGGAACGTGAAGATCGACGCTGCCACGAGGAGCAGCGCGAAGATGCCGACGACCCATCGGTCGGTCAGCTTCCGCGGTGGTTTGATCCAGTTCCCGACGACACCGAGCGACACGCCGAGAAGGAGCAGCGCCAGGGCGATGCCGTCGGTCATGCGGCACAGGGTACGGCCTGACCGGTGCGGTGCCTTTGAAGTGTCGGTTAGCTGAAACTCCCACCCGTCGCGCCGACGGGAACGGCCCCCTGTCATGCCGAAGGGCGATGACCGGGGGCCGTTCTGACGAGCAGTGGATCAGCGGAGCCAGGGAATGTTGCGGTCCAGCAGGCCGCGCTCCTTGAGCTCCTTGCGCAGCGGGATCTCGTCGTCGACGTACCCGTCCCAGTTGATGCCCCAGTAGTTGGCGGTGTGGGTGCCCTCACCGATCAGCTGGCGCTGCACCGGGGTGCGGTTCTGGTACCACTCGCCGTTCACGTCGGGGTGCAGCTCGTCCAGCGGACGAATCCACCGGTAGGTGTAGCCGATGAAGAGCATCTTGCGGGTGATGGTCGACAGGTTCGTCGACCGCGAGTGCCACTGCCGGCGGTCGAAGATGAAGGCGTCGCCCGGGTTGGCGGTGATCTCCACCGTGCCCTCCGGGTCCGGGTTCTGCACGGTGAGGTCCGCCGGCCGGGGCAGCGAGTTCTTCAGGTGGCTGCCCGGGATGACCTTGGTGGCGCCGCGGCCGGTCTCGGAGAGGTCGGACAGCACGTACGCGACCTTCAGCGAGAACATCGGCCGGGGCAGGTTCGGGTCCATCGTCTCCGGGTCGGAGTTCTGCCGGTACCCGTCCTGGTGCCAACCCCAGTACGGCTTCTCCGGCTCGGCGGCCGGCGGGGTGACGTCCAGGTGGTTGTGGTGCGTGTAGATGTTCCAGCCGGCCAGCCCCCACATGTACGGGAAGGCGATCGGGTGGGTCAGCAGCTCACCGAAGAGCTCGTCGCGCTCCAGGAAGCCCAGCAGGTGCAGGGTGCCGTCCTTCTTGGTGGTGCCCTTCGCCTGCTCTTCCGCGTAGACGCGGTCGACCGCCGCCTCCAGCGCCGCCCGGTGGTCCTCCGTCAGGACGTTGCGCAGCAGGAGGAAGCCCTGCTCGTGGAACTCCTTGCGGTCAGTGTCGCTGATCGGTTCGTAACCGGTCCGGTCGCCGTAATCGAACACCGCGTCGTACCCCTCCCCATGAGGTGAATCCTTTTCTGGCACAGGCCGCCGATCGTAACGCGGTCGCCTATGCGGCGGGGAGGCTGTGTTGCGGTATTGGGCCACAGTGGGACCGCCCGCAGTGAGAGAAACGCGCAGAGTGAGATTAGGCAATCAATAACGCCATTTGGTACGCCGTGCCCGATTGTGCGGTGACTGCCGGTAAAGAGATCCGGCTCGTCAGCCCTCGTTGAACACCTCGGCCACCACCTGGCCGGCGGGGCTCTGCTGGCCATTCACCCGTTCCCACGAGCCGTCCCGGGCGGTCCACTCCAGGTCGCCGAAGCGAACCCGCTTCACCCCGTGGTCCTGCGCGTGCGACACCAGCCAGTGCGCGTACCGCCAGCCGTCGCGCTGGTCGCCCGGAGTCACCGCCAGCCCGGTCGGGTCGGTCGCGTCGGTGCCCTTCAGCCCCCAGTCCAGCACCAGGTTGCGGGTCAGCTGCGCGGCCGCCGCCGCGCCGTGCATCGCCGGGGTACGCCCCACCGTGCAGGCGACCGCGCCACTGGCGTCGCCGAGCAGGGCCCGACTGAGCACCTCGGAGTCGTCGGCCCACTTCTGGTACGCCTCGGGGAACGCCGAGCGCTGCACCCGCTGGGCGGCATCGGTGACCCGCATCTCCTCCCAGCCGCGCACCTTCTTGAGGGCCGCGTAGAACCGGTTGGCCGCGTAGCGCGGGTCGCGGATCTGCGCCGGAGTGCCCCAGCCCTGGCTCGGTCGCTGCTGGAACAGGCCGACCGAGTCGCGGTCACCGTCGGCGAGGTTGCGCAGCCCGGACTCCTGGTACGCGGTGGCGAGGGCGACCACGACGGCGCGCTCCGGCATACCACGCTTCGCGCCGATCGCCGCGATGGTCGCCGCGTTGGCCATCTGGTCGGCGTCCAGGGCGACCCGTCCGTCGGCCTGGACCGTGCACTTCCGTGCCACCCGCGGCAACGTGAGGTTGTCGCCCACCTGCCGTACGACGAGCCAGATCGCGATCACGGCGACGAGGATGAGCACCACTCCACCCGCCACGGTTGCCCGAGTTCGCACCCACACCCCCAGATCGACAGTCCGCCAAGCGTACGTCCCCGTACGCCCTTGCCGGGTCGTCCGAGCGGTTCGGGCCCAGCCTGGCCACCTCCGACCGGTTCGGGGCGGCTCCGCTGTCGCGTACCGGTTGGCGACGTTCCCGCTCCGGTCGCGTTCTCACCTGCTCGGTCGTTCTGTCACCCGCCCCGACCCTCAGTCGTCCAGAGCGGGCACCCAGCGCGCTGGTCTCTTCTCCCGGAAGGCCATGACCCCCTCGCGTCCCTCCTCGGAGAGGAAGTAGCCGGTCGAGACGGCGGAGAGTCGGGCCAGGTCGGCGCGCAGCTCGGCGGTACCCGGTCGGCGCAGCAGCTCCTTCGCGCCGGCCAGCGCCCCGGGCGCGCCGCGCACCAGCGAGTCGCAGTAGCCGCGTACCGCGTCGTCCAACCCGCCCGCCGGGACCGAGGCCGTGACCAGGCCGATCTCGGCGGCCCGGCGACCGTCGAAGGTGTCCCCGGTCAGGTACAGCTCGGCGGCGGCGCGGGGGTGCAGCCGGGGCAGCACGGTCGCCGAGATCACCGCCGGGATCACCCCGATGCGTACCTCGGTGAACGCGAACGTCGCCTCGTCGGCGCAGACCGCCAGGTCGGCGGCGGCGATCAGGCCCAGCCCGCCGGCCCGCGCCGCCCCGCCGACCCGGGCCAGCACCGGCTTCGGGCACTCCCAGAGCGCGGCGAGCACGTCGCCCAGCATGCCGGCCGGCACCGTCCCGCTGGCGTACGCCGCGGCGGTCTCCTTCAGGTCCGCGCCCGAGCAGAAGACCGGGCCGGTGTGGTCCAGCACGATCGCTCGGACCGCCTCGTCGGCCACCGCGTCCGCCAGTCCGGCCAGCAGCTGGGTCATCAGGGCGGTGGACAGGGCGTTGCGGTTGTGCGGGCTGTCCAGCGTGAGGGTGGTCACCCCGCGGGCCGTGGCGACCCGCACGAGGACGTCGGGAGAGGTCATGCCGGGCACACTAGTGGCCATGCCCGGCGTCCTTCCAGATGGTGAGACCGTCCCCGTCGACGGATCGTTGCCCGCCACCGCCACCGCAGCGGTCGGCGCGCGCGGCTTCGGCGTGTACGTGCACGTGCCGTTCTGCGCCAGCCGCTGCGGCTACTGCGACTTCAACACCTACACCGCCGCCGAGCTGGGCGGCGGTGCCAGCCGGGAGGGGTACGCCGACACGGTCCTGGCCGAGCTGACGCTCGCCGCCCGGGTGCTCGGCGACACCCCGCCGCCCCGGGTCGACACCGTCTTCGTCGGCGGCGGCACGCCCACCCTGCTCCCCGCCGACGACCTGGCCCGCATCCTGGACGGCATCGACCGCACCTGGGGGCTGGCCGCCGACGCCGAGGTGACCACCGAGGCCAACCCGGAGTCGGTCACCCCGGAATCGTTGAAGCTGCTGCGGGCCGCCGGCTACACCCGGATCTCGCTGGGCATGCAGTCCGCCTCCCCGGGGGTGCTGGCGATCCTGGACCGCAAACACAGCGCCGGACGGGCCACCGCAGCCGCGCTGGAGGCGCGCGACGCCGGGTTCGAGCACGTCAACCTGGACCTGATCTACGGCACCCCGGGGGAGCGGGCCGAGGACTTCGCCGCCTCGCTGGAGCAGGTCGTCGCCGCCGGGGTGGACCACGTCAGCGCGTACGCCCTGATCGTCGAGGACGGCACCCGGCTCGCCGCCCGGATGCGGCGCGGCGAGCTGGCGTACCCCAGTGACGACGTGGCGGCGGACCGCTACCTGGCTGCGGAGGCCGCGCTCGACGCGGCCGGGCTCTCCTGGTACGAGGTCTCCAACTGGGCCCGCACCGAGGAGGCCCGCTGCCGGCACAACCTGCTCTACTGGACCGGCGCGGACTGGTGGGGGCTGGGGCCGGGGGCGCACAGCCACGTCGGCGGGGTGCGCTGGTGGAACGTGAAACACCCCACGGCGTACGCCCAGCGGTTGGCCGCCGGCGCGTCTCCCGGCCTGGCCCGGGAGGTGCTCACTGTCGACGAGGCGCACATGGAGGACGTGATGCTGCGGCTGCGGCTGGCCAGCGGCCTCCCCCTGAAGGTGCTCGACGCCACCGGCCGGGCCGGTGCCGAGCGGGCGCTGGCCGACGGCCTGCTGGCTGCCGACGCGTACGCGGCCGGCCGGGCCGTGCTCACCCTGCGCGGCCGCCTGCTGGCCGACGCGGTGGTCCGCGACCTGCTGCCCTGAGCAGGCCCGCTGCCCCCGGATGAGGGCAGCGGTGTTCCGGACCGGCCGGGGGAGCGGCCGGCCCGGTTCACTTGATGAAGTTGGCGGAGAGCGGGTAGCGGTAGAGCTGCCCCTCGTTGGCCTTGATGCCGGCGATGATGCCGAACACGGCACCGAGGATGAGGGCAGCCCCGACCCCGATGAAGCCGATCACGATGCAGGACAGCACCCAGCCGACCAGGCCGATGATCGACCAGAGGAGCTGGAAGTTGAGCGCCGTGACGGCGTGCGCGCGGACCGTGGGGGACTGGTTGCCTCGGGCCAGCATCGCCACCAACGGGGCGATCCAGCCCAGCACACCGCCGCTGATGATCATCCCGGCTGCGCCGCCGAAGTGCGCGACCAGGGCCCAGGTCTTGTCCTCGTTGTTGGCGTAACCGCCGCCGGGGCCGCCGTAGGCCCCGCCGGCCGGGTAGCCGCCAGGTGGGGGATAGCCCCCGGGCGGCGGGTAGCCGCCTGCCGGAGGGTAGCCGCCTGACGGCGGTTGGTCACCGGTGGGCGGCGGATAGCCACCGGGCGGGGGATAGCCGGCCGGGCCGGGTGCCCCGGACAGTGGTGCGGTGGGCGGCTCGGCCGACGGGAACGGGCCCGGAAAGGTGGGCTCCGGCGGGTAGTTGCCGGGGTCGCCCGGTCCGGGAGGGCGAGGAGGTTCAGTCATGGATGTCACGGTAGGGGCCGGTGGCAACGCCGCACCAGAGCGACACCGCCGCGCCGTGGGGGCCGATCGGCCCAGCGGGGGTGGCGTGGGCCGCACCGACGGGTGGCCGTTGATCATCGCGTCGGCGGGCCTGCCGACGTAGACTGGCACTCGCTACAGTCGAGTGCCAGGACGGCCCGGCCGGCCCAGAGCGCCGGCGGCCGACGTGCGACAGGAGGTGCGGAGGATGGGTCTCGACGACCGGAAACTCGCAGTGCTCCGCGCCATCGTCGAAGACTACGTCTCCACCCAGGAGCCGGTCGGCAGCAAGGCGTTGGTCGAGCGGCACCAGCTCGGGGTCTCCCCGGCCACGGTCCGCAACGACATGGCCGTGCTGGAGGAGGAGGGCTACATCCGGCAGCCGCACACCAGTGCCGGCCGGGTGCCCACCGACCGCGGGTACCGGCTCTTCGTCGACCGGTTGTCCCGGGTCAAGCCGCTGAGCCCGGCCGAGCGCCGGGCCATCGAGCGCTTCCTGGTCGGCGCGGTCGACCTCGACGACGTGGTGCACCGCACGGTACGCCTGCTCGCCCAGCTGACCCGGCAGGTCGCCGTCGTGCAGTACCCGAGCCTGGCCCGCTCCTCGGTGCGTCACCTGGAGCTGGTGCCGATCTCCACCACCCGGCTGATGCTCGTCATGATCGCGGACACCGGGCGGGTGGAGCAGCGACTCGTTGAGCTGCCCGGCCCGGTGCCCGCCGACGACGTCACCGACCTGCGCCGACTGATCAACGAGAAGCTCGCCAACGCCCGGCTCTCCGAGACGCCACCGCTGGTGCAGGCGCTGGTCGAGGAAGCGCCGACCGGGCTGCGCCCGACCATGACGACGCTCGCCACAGTGCTGCTGGAGACGCTTGTCGAGCGGCACGAGGAGCGGATCGCGCTCGCCGGCACCGCGAACCTCACCCGGGGCGGCCTGCTCGACTTCCAGGGCTCGCTGCGGCCGATCCTCGAGGCTCTGGAGGAGGAGGTCGTGCTGCTCAAGCTCATCGGTGAGACCGAGCCGAGCACGACCCGGGTGCTGATCGGCGACGAGAACGAGTTCGACAACCTGCGCGCCGCCTCGGTGGTCAGCACCGGGTACGGCCCGGGCACCACCATCGTGGGCGGCCTGGGGGTGCTGGGGCCCACCCGGATGGACTACCCCGGCAACATCGCCACGGTGCGCGCCGTGGCACGCTACGTGGGCGAGTTGCTGGCCCAGAACTGATTGGTCAGGGCCGACGCGGCCGGCTGCGGCCGCCGACCGGCGCAACGCGAGACGAACATGAGGACACGGAACGCAGTGGCCAGGGACTACTACGGCATTCTCGGTGTGAGCCGGGAAGCCTCCGATGACGAGATCAAGCGTGCCTACCGCAAGCTGGCGCGCCAGTTCCACCCGGACGTCAATCCGGACCCGGAGGCTCAGGAGAAGTTCAAGGACATCAACGCCGCGTACGAGGTCCTCTCGGACGACCGGAAGCGGCAGATCGTCGACCTCGGTGGCGACCCGCTCGCCCCGGGTGGTGGCGGCGCCGGCGGCCCGGGCGGCCCCGGAGGCGCCGGCCCGTTCGTCGGTTTCCAGGACATCATGGACGCCTTCTTCGGCGGTGCCGGCGCTGGCGCCCGTGGCCCACGGCCGCGGACCCGGCCGGGCGCCGACGCGATCCTGCGACTCGAACTCGACCTGCACGAGACGGCGTTCGGCGTCGAGGCCCCGATCACCGTCGACACCGCTGTGCTCTGCACCACCTGCTCCGGCGCCGGCACCGCCGCCGGCACCCACCTGGCGACCTGTGAGGCGTGCGGCGGTCGGGGCGAGGTGCAGTCGGTGCAGCGCACCTTCCTCGGCCAGGTGGTCTCCGCCCGGCCGTGCACCGTGTGCCAGGGCTACGGCACCACCATCCCGCACCCCTGCCCCACCTGCGCCGGCGACGGCCGGGTGCGTACCCGCCGCTCGCTGACCGTCAAGATCCCGGCCGGCGTCGAGGACGGCATGCGGATCCGGTTGGCCCAGCAGGGCGAGGTCGGCCCCGGTGGCGGCACCGCCGGCGACCTCTACGTGGAGATCCACGAGCGCCCGCACGACGTGTACTCCCGCAAGGGCGACGACCTGCACTGCCGGGTCACCGTGCCGATGACGGCGGCGGCGCTGGGCACCCGGCTGACCATAAAGACGCTGGACAGCGAGGAGACCGTCGACGTCAAGGCCGGCACCCAGCCGGCCAGCACGCTGCGACTGCGCGCCCGGGGTGTGCCGCACCTGCGCGGCACCGGCCGGGGCGACCTCTACGTGCACCTGGACGTGCGGACGCCCACCAAGCTCGACCCGGACCAGGAGAAGATGCTGCGCGACTTCGCGAAGACCCGTGGTGAGGAGGTCGCCGAGTTGTCCAAGCAGGGCGGCTTCTTCTCCCGGATGCGCGACGCGTTCAACGGGCACGCCTGAGGTGTCCGCACCGCTGTTCCTGGTCGAGGCGCTGCCCACCGGCGACGCGCTGACAGTGGACGGCCCGGAGGGGCACCACGCCGCCACCGTGCAGCGGTTGCGCGTCGGCGAGGAGCTGCTGCTCGCCGACGGCCGCGGTGGCACGGCCGCCGCCGTGGTCACCGCCGTCGGCCGGGGCAGCCTGGAGGTCACCATCACCTCCCGGGGGTACGCGGACGCGCCGGTCCCCCGGATCGTGGTGGTGCAGGGCATCGCCAAGGGCGACCGGGGCGAGTTGGCCGTGCAGGCGATGACCGAGGTCGGGGTGGACGAGATCGTGCCCTGGGCGGCGTCGCGCTCGGTCACCCAGTGGCGCGGTGACCGGGGCGTACGCGCCCGGGAGAAGTGGGTGGCCACCGCCCGGGAGGCCGCCAAGCAGGCCCGCCGGCCGTGGCTGCCGGTGGTGGCCGGTGCGCCGGACGAGTCCACCGCAACGGTGGCCCGCCGGATCGCCGGTGCCGCCGCCGGGTTCGTGCTGCACGAGGAGGCCGAGGAGCGGCTGACGACCGCCGAGCTGCCGACCGCCGGTGAGATCGTGCTGGTGGTCGGCCCGGAGGGTGGCATCGCCCCGGCCGAGCTGAGCGCCTTCCGGGAGGCCGGCGGGCGACCCGTACGCCTCGGGCCGGCGGTGCTGCGCACCTCGACGGCCGGGGTGGCGGCGCTCAGCGTGCTCGCCACCCGCCTCGGCCGCTGGTAGCACGGCGCCGCGCATCCTCAGCGAGATCTTGGAAGGATCGCGCCCCTGGAAGGGCCTTTTCGTTCCAAGATCTAGTCGGAACGGGCGGTCAGCTGCGCAGGTAGGAGGCGCCGTTGAGGTCGACGATCGTGCCGGAGGCCCACTCGGCCCGCGGCGAGGCCAGCCAGTGCACGGCGGCGGCGATCTCCTCCGGTTTGCCCACCCGGTCGAACGGGCTCTGCGCCCGGATCGCCGCGCCCTCCTCACCGCGCAGGTACTCGCTGACCATGTCGGTCGCCACGAAGCCCGGCGCGACGGTGGCCACCGCGATGCCGTACGGCGCGAGCGCCACGGCGAGGGACTGGCCCAGCGCGTTCAGCCCCGCCTTGCTGGCGCCGTACGCCGGCTGGTGCGGCTCGCCGCGGAACGCGCCCCGGGACGAGACGTTGACGATCCGCCCGCCGCGTTCCCGCATGTGCTGGGCGGCGCACCAGATGACGTTGCCGGCCCCGGTCAGGTTGGTCTCCAGCACCTGCCGCCAGCGCTGCTGCCACTCCTGGTACGAAGCACCGAAGATCGGGTGCGGGTCGTCGCGGTCGCCGTACGTGCCGGCGTTGTTGACCAGCACGTCCAGCCCGCCGAGCAGCTCGGCGGCCCGGTCCACCATGACCCGGACCGCGTCCGGATCGGTGAGGTCGGCGCGGACCACCACGTGCCCAGCGCCGGGCAGCTGCGCGCGCAACTCCTCGGCCGCGTCGGCCGAGTCGCGGTGGTGGATCGCCACCCGGTCGCCGCCCGCCGCGAACGCCTCCGCCACCGCACGGCCGATCCCGCGCGAGGCCCCGGTCACCAGTACCGCCCGATCCGTCATGCCGGCCATCCTGCCTCAGCGGTACCTTCCCGGCGAACAGGCCGGCGGCACATGCTGCGCCGCAGCGCCCCCGGCCCGGAAGTCCTTACACTGCCCCGATGGGATCCGACTGCCTGTTCTGCCGCATCGTCGCCGGGGAGATCCCGGCCACCGTGGTCCGGGAGACCGACACCACGCTCGCCTTCCGCGACATCGACCCGAAGGCGCCGGTGCACATCCTGGTCATTCCGAAGGAGCACTACGCCGACGTCGCCACGCTCGCCGAGGGTGACCCCGCGCTGGCCGCCGACGTGCTGGCCACGTCCGCCGCCGTGGCCGAGGACGAGGGCCTGCTCGGCGACGGTTTCCGGCTGATGTTCAACACCGGCGCGTACGGCGGGCAGGAGGTGTTCCACGCGCACGCGCACCTGCTCGGTGGTGCGCCGCTCGGCCCGATGCTCGCCCGGAACCTGGCGTGACCGACTCCGACGGCCGCGTGCACGACCACCTGGGTCGGTTGGTGCGGCGGGTGCAGGCCGAAGCCCGGATCCCGGCGGTGTCGGTGGCGCTGCACCGGGCCGACCGACCGCTCTGGAGCTACACCGTCGGCGAGACCGGCACCGACAGCCCGCTGGGGCCGGGCACCCAGTTCCGGATCGGCTCGGTCACCAAGACGTTCACCGCGGTGCTGATCCTGCAGTGCCGCGACGACGGGCTGCTGGACCTGGACGACCCGGTGGGCCGACACCTGGACCTCCCGGCGCACGGCGAGCTGACCGTACGCCGGTTGCTGTCGCACACCGGCGGCCTGCAACGCGAGCCGTTCGGGGATGTCTGGGACAGCCTGCGCGCACCGGACGCCGACCAACTGGTCGCGGAGCTGGACCGGGCCGAGCGGGTGCTGCCGACCGGCCGTCGGTTCCATTACTCCAACCTGGGCCTGGCCGTGCTCGGCCAACTCGTCGCCCGGCTCCGGGGCGGCAGTTGGGCGCAGGCGCTCACCGAGCGGATCCTGACCCCGCTGGGGCTGACCGACACCACAGTGACCCCACGGCCGTCGGCGGCCACCGGCTTCCTGGTCGACGCGTACTCCGACGAGGCGCACCCGGAACCGCCGACCGACTTCGGCGCGGTCGGCCCGGCCGCCCAGCTCTGGAGCACCGCGACCGACATGGCCCGCTGGGCGGCGTTCCTGGCCGACCCGGCGGCGCTGGACCCGGCCGGCGCGGTCCTCGCCCCGGCCACCCTGGACGAGATGCGCTGGCCGCTGACCACCACCGACGAGACGCTCTGGGGCGCGGGCTTCGGGCTCGGGCTGATCCTGATCCCGCAGGGGGAACGGGTGATGCACGTGGGGCACGACGGGGCGATGCCCGGTTTCCTCGCCGGGGTGTACGGCCGCCGCGGCGGTGACGGCACGGCCGGCGCGATGGGCGCAGCGGTGCTCGGCTCGTCCGGCACGGCGACCGAGCTGTTCGATCTGCCGCACCGGTTGCTCGCCGCGGCGGTCGAGCAGGACCCGGCCGAGATCGCGCCCTGGCGACCCGGCCCATCCGCGCCGGCGGCCCTGCGGGGTGCGCTCGGCCGGTGGTGGGGCGAGGGTTCCGAGTACGTCTTCTCCTGGCACGACGGCACCCTGCGGGCGCGCGGGGTCGGTGACCCGGCCGGACGACCACCGGCGATCTTCACCCCGCTGGCGGACCAGCCGGACGTGTTCCGGGTGGTCTCCGGTCGGGAGGTCGGTGAGCTGCTGCGGCTGACCCGGGACGAGGCCGGCGTGGTGGTCCGGATGCACTGGGCGACGTACCGGTTCACCCGCCACCAGGAGACCTTCGACAGGTACGACTTCCGGGCCGGGAGTTGATCGCGGCCAGCGGAAATGGGCGCGATGCGGCCCGCGTTGAACCGATACGATGGGTGTAACGTCCGCACGCCAGGCCAGCAGGCCGGCGCCGAGATCGAGAGCAGGTGGCGCAGGGCCCTTCGGCCCGACCTATGACCGGCACCCCACCTCCCGGCCCGCCCCGGGTGCAGACCAGGATCACCGTGCCCGACCCGAAGATCATGGTCAACCTGCTCGGCGCAGGCGACGAGATCCTTCGACTCGTCGAACGCTCGGTCAACAGCGACGTGCACGTCCGCGGCAACGAGATCACCATCACCGGTGACCCCGCGGACAACGCTCTCGCCGAGCGGGTCTTCAGCGAGCTCCTCGAACTCATCGAGAAAGGCGAGACCCTGACCACTGACGCCGTCCGGCGTACCGTCGGCATGCTCGAGCAGGGCAGCGCCGAGCGGCCCGCCGAGGTCCTGACCCTCAACATCCTCTCCCGGCGCGGGCGCACCATCCGCCCCAAGACGCTCGGGCAGAAGAAGTACGTCGACGCCATCGACACCCACACCATCGTCTTCGGCATTGGCCCGGCCGGCACCGGAAAGACCTACCTGGCGATGGCGAAGGCCGTCCAGGCGTTGCAGGCCAAGCAGGTCAACCGGATCATCCTGACCCGGCCGGCCGTCGAGGCGGGCGAGCGACTGGGCTTCCTGCCCGGCACGCTCAACGAGAAGATCGACCCGTACCTGCGCCCGCTCTACGACGCCCTGCACGAGATGCTCGACCCGGAGACGATCCCGAAGCTGATGGCCCAGGGGACGATCGAGGTCGCCCCGCTGGCCTACATGCGAGGTCGTACGCTCTCCGACGCGTTCATCATCCTGGACGAGGCGCAGAACACCACGCCCGAGCAGATGAAGATGTTCCTCACCCGACTCGGCTTCAACTCCAAGATCGTCGTGACCGGTGACATCACCCAGGTGGACCTTCCCGGTGGGACGAGCAGCGGCCTGCGGGTGGTTCGGGAGATCCTGGAAAACGTCGAGGACGTGCACTTCTCCCAGTTGTCCAGCTCCGACGTGGTCCGCCACCGGCTGGTCGGGGAAATCGTCGACGCGTACGCCCGCTGGGACGCCGAGCGGGAGAATCAGCAGGCGCAGGGCGTTCACGCCGTGCCTGGGCGACCCGCCCAGGGCGGCCGGGCCGGCCGCCGCCGCTAAAGCAGAGGAAAGCAGTTGTCCATCGAGATCGCCAACGAGTCCGGTGTCGACGTCGACACCGACGCCGTGCTCGCCGTCGCCCGGCACGCCCTCGACGAGATGGGGGTCAACCCCCTCGCCGAGCTGTCCGTGCTGCTGGTCGACATCGACTACATGACCGAGCTGAACCACCGCTGGATGGGTGGCGACGGCCCGACCGACGTGCTCGCCTTCCCCATGGACGAGGGCAGCGTCGACCACGGCCCGGGTGAGTCCGCTCCGGCCGGCGGCGAGCCCGCCCTGCTCGGCGACATCGTGCTCTGCCCCGAGGTGGCGGCCAAGCAGGCGGCCACCGCCGGGCACGCGCCGGCCGACGAGCTGCACCTGCTCACCGTGCACGGGGTGCTGCACCTGCTCGGCTACGACCACGCCGAGCCGGAGGAGGAGCGGGAGATGTTCGCCCTCCAGGCTCGACTGCTGGCGAGCTGGCGGTCGACCCGCACCCAGTGATGTCCACTCCTCCGTTACTGGCGGCCGGTGCCACTGCCGGCCTTCCCGACATTCAGCTGATCGTCTTCGCGGCCGGTCTGGTGGTGCTGGCCGGCCTGATCGCGATGACCGAGGCGGCGCTCGCCGCGGTCTCCCCGGCCCGAGCCGCCGAGCTGGCCCGCGACGGCGTGCGCGGCGCCCGTACCCTTCAGGTCGTCGCCGGCGACGTCGTCCGGCACCTCAACCTGCTCCTGCTGTTGCGGCTGCTCGCCGAACTGACCGCCACCACGCTGGTGGCGCTCGTGGCGGTGGACAGCTTCGGCGCCGGCTGGCGGGCCGCGCTGGTGACCGCTGGCGCGATGACAGTGGTCAGCTTCGTGGTGGTGGGCGTCGCCCCGCGCACCATCGGCCGGCAGCACGCCTACGCCGTGGGCCGTGCGGTGGCGCCGCTGGTCCGCTGGCTGGGCCGGGCGCTCAACCCGCTCGCGTCGTTGCTGATCCTGATCGGCAACGCGGTCACCCCGGGGCGCGGCTTTCGGGAAGGTCCGTTCGCCAGCCAGGTGGAGCTGCGGGAGCTGGTCGACCTGGCCGAGCAGCGCGGCGTGGTCGAGCACGGTGAGCGCCAGATGATCCACTCCGTCTTCGCGCTCGGTGACACCATCGCCCGCGAGGTGATGGTGCCGCGTACGGAGATGGTGTGGATCGAGGAGGGCAAGACGCTCGAGCAGGCGCTGGCGCTCTTCCTGCGGTCCGGTTTCTCCCGCATCCCCGTGATCGGTGAGAGCGTCGACGACGTGCTGGGTGTGCTCTACCTCAAGGACCTGATCCGGCGCTCCCGTGGCGGGGGCCCGGGGGCCGAGCAGTTGCCGGTGGCCGAGCTGATGCGCCCGGCGACCTTCGTACCGGAGTCCAAGCCCGTCGACGACCTGCTGTCGGAGATGCAGGCGGCCCGCAACCACCTGGTCATCGTGGTCGACGAGTACGGCGGCACCGGCGGCCTGGTCACCATCGAGGACATCCTCGAGGAGATCGTCGGCGAGATCACCGACGAGTACGATGTCGAACGGCCGCCCGTCGAACGTCTGGCGGACTCTGCGGTGCGGGTGACCGCCCGCCTGCCGGTGGAGAATCTCGGCGAGCTGTTCGACACCAACCTGCCCACCGACGAGGTGGAGACGGTCGGCGGTCTGCTCGCCCAGTCGCTGGGGCGGGTGCCGATCCCGGGCGCCGAGGCCGAGGTCGCTGGTCTGCGCCTGGTCGCCGAGGGCACCACCGGCCGGCGCAACCGGATCGACACCGTCCTGGTCAGCCGGGTGGAGCCGGGCCACGAGCAGGACAATGCGGGGCGTGGCGAG
Organism: Micromonospora sp. NPDC005220; assembly: GCF_040607895.1. NCBI lineage: Bacteria > Bacillati > Actinomycetota > Actinomycetes > Micromonosporales > Micromonosporaceae > Micromonospora > Micromonospora sp. NPDC005220. The sequence goes on along the minus strand of NZ_JBEXHP010000084.1, from coordinate 5,551 downwards.
CACGCCGGCCCCGGAGACGACACGGACAACTATCGAGACGACGAGAGGCAACCCGCCGATGCCTGACACACCCGCCGCGCCTGCCGCCCGGCCCACCCCCACCGCGTCGGGAGCGCTGAGCGCCGAGGACGGCAAGCTCGTCGTCCTGGCCCGGGGAGCCCGCGCCCGGGTCGGGGCCGTGGAGGGCGCCGCGGTCCGCGACCAGGACGGCCGGACGTACGCGGCGGCCAGTGTCGCGCTGCCGTCGCTGACGCTCACCGCGTTGCAGCTTGCGGTCGCGTCGGCCGTGGCGGCCGGGGCGAGTCGGCTGGAGGCCGCGGTGGTGGTGACCGAGGCGTCGACGCTGGACGGTGCCGGGCACGCGGCGGTGCGGGACCTCGCGGTCGACGCACCGGTCCACCTGGCCGCCCCGGACGGCACGGTCCTCGGCACGGTGACCCAGTGAGCCCGGTGCGGGATCCGGAGCCGCGACCGTACCGGGCCGGGTTCGGCTGTTTCGTCGGTCGTCCCAACGCCGGCAAGTCGACGCTGACCAACGCCATCGTCGGCACCAAGATCGCCATCACCTCGAACAAGCCGCAAACCACCCGGCACGTCATCCGGGCGGTGCTGCACCGACCCGAGTCGCAGCTGGTCCTGGTCGACACGCCGGGCCTGCACCGCCCCCGTACGCTGCTCGGCGAACGCCTCAACGACCTGGTCCGGTCCACCTGGACCGAGGTCGACGTGATCGGGCTGTGCATTCCGGCGGACGAGCCGGTGGGGCGCGGTGACCGGTTCATCACCGGCGAGCTGGCCGAGTTGAAGGCGACAGTGCTGGCGGTGGTCACCAAGACCGACCTGGTGGACAAGCGTCGGCTGGCGGAGCAGCTGCTAGCGGTCAGCAAGATGGGAGAGTTCGCCGAGATCGTGCCGGTGAGCGCGGTGTCCGGGCACCAGGTGGACACCCTCGTCGACGTGATGACCAGCTACCTGCCGCCGTCGCCGCAGCTCTACCCGGACGACATGCTCACCGATGATCCCGAGCAGGTGCTGGTCGCCGAACTGATCCGGGAGGCCGCCCTGGAGGGGGTCCGCGACGAGCTGCCGCACTCCATCGCCGTGGTGGTGGAGGAGATGATCCCCGAGGGTCAGGTCATGAAAATCTACGCCGACCTGTACGTGGAGCGGCCCAGCCAGAAGGCCATCGTGCTCGGGCACAAGGCGAGTCGGCTCAAGGAGGTCGGCACCACCGCCCGCAAGCAGATCGAGGAGCTGCTCGGCAGCCGGGTCTACCTCGACCTGCACGTGCGGGTCGCGAAGGATTGGCAGCGCGACCCGAGGCAGCTGCGCAAGCTGGGCTTCTGACCCGCCTCGTCGAGCGGCGGCCCCGGCCGGCGTCGTCGCCTCCGGGCGGGATGTTCACCTCCGGTTGGGGTCGCAGCCGTTTCACGCGGGCAACGGGCGGGGTAGGGAGATGTATCCCGAGCCCCCAACCCTGGCAGGCTGATGCGCAACAGGTACCTCGACCTCCTCCGTTCCCTGGCCATCGTTCGAGTGGTGGTCTACCACGTCACCGGATGGGCGACCCTCACCATCGTCTTCCCCGCCATGTCGGTGATGTTCGCGCTGGCGGGCTCGCTGATGGCCGCGTCGCTGGCCCGCTCCGGGCCGGCGGCGGTCGGGCGTCGGCTGCGTCGGCTGCTGCCGTCGCTGTGGGTGCTCGCGGTGGTCTTCGTACCGGCCATGCTGTTCACCGGGCTGGCGGTGAGCCCCGGGGTGCTGCTGTGGCTGTTCCCGATCGCCGACCCGCCGGCCAACCACTGGGGCGCGCTGGCGCTCAGCGTCATCTGGTACCTGCGCGACTACCTGTGGTTCGTGCTCGCCTCGCCGATCGCGTTCTGGCTGTTCCGGCGGGCCCCGGTGTCGACCCTGCTCGCCCCGTACCTCCTGCTGGTGACGATCGAGGTGGGGATCTACCCGGCACCACCGGTGCTGCGTGAGTTCGGGCTCTACTTCGGAGCGTGGCTGCTCGGCTTCGCGCACCACGCCGGGATGCTGCGCCGGCTGTCCGGTCGGGTGCTCTATCCACTGGCGCTCACCCTCGCCGTGGGCGGCGGCGCCTGGATCGTCGGACATCCCGGGCCGCGCGGGTACGACCTGAACGGCAACCCCCTGGGTAACGCCCTCTGGTCGGCCGCGTTCATCCTGATCGTGCTGGGTCGGGCTCCGGCCGGGATCGCCTGGCTGAGCCGGAGCCGACTGGCCGATCGGGCGGTCACCCTGCTCAACCGGCGGGCGCTCACCATCTACCTCTGGCACATGCCGTTCGTGGTGGCGCTCACTCCGCTTGTCGACGTGGTGGGCTGGTCCCACCAGGACCCGGTGGGCCTGGCCATCCGGGTGCTGCTGGTCTTCGCCCTGGTCGGGCTCGTCACCCTGGTCGTCGGCTGGGTCGAGGACGTCGCCGCCCGTCGCCGCCCGGAGCTGATCCCCGTTGGCTCGGCGCAGCCCGCCGCGGTCCAACCGGGCGGCGAAACGGCGGACGGGGCGACCGTGGGACGACCGGTGGTGCCGGCCCAGCGGACGGCCGGGGCGGCGACCAGCGTCGAGATCAACGCTCGCTGATCGTGAGGTTGCCGCTGTCGGCCGAACCGTCGAGCACCAGGGACGCCGCCGGGTTGTCGGCGACGGTGACGGTCTCGTCGCCGGAATCGGCGTTGGCGCGGACCCGGTAGCTGCCCTGCGGCACCAGCAGCGTGACGTCGCCGCTGGAGGCGTGGACCCGGGCCGAGGCGGGCTTGTCCAGCTCGACGTTGACATTGCCCGAGCTGGCCTCGGCGTCGACAGTGCCGCCCAGCCGGCGTGCGCTGATGTCTCCGGACGTGGCGCGCAGCCGTACCGTCGCGGCGGCCTCGCTCACCTCGATGTCGCCGGAGTGGGCCTCCACTCCGACCGCGCCCGACGCGCCGGAGATCCGCACGTCGCCCGAGCTCACCTGTAGTTGCACCGTGCCGACCCGGCTCAGCTCGACGTCGCCGGAGCTGGTCTCGCCCTGCACCGCCACGCCCTCCGGCACGGTCACCTCGTAGGAGATGCTGCACCGCGAGCCGCAGTCGGTGTCCAGTACCAGTTCGGTGCCCTTGATCTCGTACCGGGTGTTGTCCGGTTCACCGCCCTGGTAGCGCACCACCCGCTTGATCCGCACCTCGGATGCCGGGCCGGTGCCGCGGACCACCACGTCGCCCGAGCCCCCGGAGAGCCGGACCGTGGTGATCCGGACCGCCTCGGTGTTGTCGTAGTCCAGCCGGCGGAACGACAGGTTGTCGCACCCGGCGAGCACGATGAGGGTGGTGGCGAGCCCCAGCGCGACGGGGGCGACGACGCGACGACGGTGGGGCGTGGAGGTCAGGTGCAGTGCCATGAGCAGCACGCTACGGCCGGGCACGAATCGGCCGCATCGGGGTTCATCCGCGCTTGCACCCCGAACCAACCCTGATTTCACACCCCGAGGGAGAATGGCCGGATGGCCGGGTACCGCCGACAGCTCTACCGCGACGACGCGGTGGTTCTGCGTGTGCAGAAGCTCGGCGAGTCCGACCGGATCATCACCCTGCTCACCCGCCGGCACGGCCGGTTGCGGGCGGTGGCCCGAGGGGTCCGCCGCACCACCAGCAAGTTCGGCGCGCGGCTCGAGCCGTTCGGCCACGTCGACCTGCAACTCGCCGGTGACCCGAAGGGCAACCAGGGCAGCTCGCTGCACACCGTCAGCCAGGTCGAGGGGATCGACCTGTACGGCAAACGGTTCCTGGGCGACTATCCGCGCTACACCGCGGCCAGCGCGATCGCCGAGACCGCCGAGCGGCTGACCCCGGTGGAGCGGGAGCCGTCGCTGCGGCTGTTCCAGCTCACCATCGGCGCGCTGAAGGCGCTGTCCCGGGGCGAGCACGCCACCACCCTGGTGCTCGACGCGTACCTGCTGCGCGGGATGTCCCTGGCCGGCTGGGCACCGGCGCTGGTCGCCTGCGCGGTCTGCGGCACGCCCGGACGGCACCGGGCGTTCTCCGTACCGGCCGGCGGCGCGGTCTGTCCGGATTGTCGACCGCCCGGGGCGGCTCATCCCGCGCCGGCCACCATCGATCTGATGTCCGCGCTCACCACCGGCGACTGGGTGATCGCCGACGCCACCGACGCCGCCGTACGTCGGGAGTGCAGTGGGCTGGTCGCGGCTCACCTGCAGTGGCACCTGGAGCGCGCGCTACGCTCGCTGCCGCTGGTCGACCGGGGTACCTCGGCGACCGGTGCGGCCTCGCCGCCGGAAGGCACCGGGGCCGTGGTGCTCCGGCCACGTGGCGACGTCGAGGCCGGGGCGGACGGCGCGAACAGGGAGTGACCGAGTGATCCGATCGAAGAAGGCCGGCCGGCGCGAGCCGACCCCGCCGGTGCCGCACCCGTCCGGGGCCCGACCCCCGGCGTTGCCCACCGAGGCGGTGCCGAGGCACGTGGCGGTGGTGATGGACGGCAACGGCCGCTGGGCCAAGGACCGCGGGCTGCCCCGCACCAAGGGGCACGAGGCGGGGGAGCACAGCCTCTTCGACACCATCGAGGGCGCCATCGAGATGGGCATCCCGTACCTGTCGGCGTACGCGTTCTCCACCGAGAACTGGCGGCGCTCGCCCGACGAGGTCCGGTTCCTGATGGGGTTCAACCGGGACGTGATCCGTCGCCGCCGGGACCAGCTGGCCGACCTGGGCGTACGGGTGGTGTGGTCGGGTCGGCCCGGCCGGTTGTGGAAGAGCGTCATCTCCGAGTTGCAGACCGCCGAGGAGATGTCCCGCGACAACTCCACGCTGACCCTGCAGTTCTGCGTCAACTACGGCGGGCAGGCCGAGATCGGTGACGCCGCCGCCGCGATCGCCCGGGACGTGGCGGCCGGCCGGCTGGATCCGGCGAAGGTCACCGAGAAGACCGTGGCGAAGTACCTCTACCACCCGGAGATCCCGGAGGTGGACCTGTTCCTGCGCCCCTCCGGGGAGGAGCGGATCTCCAACTTCCTGCTCTGGCAGACCGCGTACGCCGAGTTGGTCTTCCTGGACACGCTCTGGCCCGACTTCGACCGCCGCCACCTCTGGTACGCCTGCGAGTTGTACGCACAGCGGGACCGACGCTTCGGCGGTGCGCTGCCCAACCCGGTCGCCCCGGTTATCTGAGCCGACGCGCTTACCCGCACGTCACTCTGGGTATCAGAGATGTCAGCAGCCACTGACGGAGGTGAACCCACATGATCCAGAAGCGCATTGCCCAGTGGGCGGTGATGGCCATCGCGGTGCCGCTGGCCGCGGCCGGCGCCCGCCGGCTCAGCCACACCCTGGAGGCCCGGCGTGGTCCCTCCGGGGCGACCCGGTTGTTGACCAAGGGCGCGGACCTGATCCGTCCGCAGAAGGCCAAGCGCCGCCGCCTGTTCTGAGTAACCCCCACCTTTCCCGACGCCGCCCGCACCCCGGTGCGGGCGGCGCCGAGCCCCCCCCCCCCCTGCCCCCCGGCCCCCCCCCCCCCCCCCCCCCCCCCCCCC
>NZ_JBEXHP010000083.1:0-27071 GCF_040607895.1 Micromonospora sp. NPDC005220 | reverse complement strand
GCGGGTGAACAAGTGGTTTGCGACACCACCCGCCGGGGACGATGACGCAAACCTCTTGATCACCGGGGCCGACGGGGTGGGGGAGGGGTGGGAGAGGCGGGGCGGGCGTCAGGTTTTGCAGATCTTCTTGTCGGGCTGGATGTCGAGTTTGTTGAACACGTTGACAACCTTTCCGATGCCGGCCGTCGCCTCGATCGGTGTGGCGTTGATCAGATTCAGGAAGGCGTTGATTGCCGTCACCAGCCCGGCGGGGATGCGGTACCCGACGCCGTAATCCAGGTACAGGCCGAGTTGGGTGCTGCGGCACAGCGCGATCGGCGCTCCCAGGGCGGAGCCGACGGTCAGCCCCACGGTGGCGGTGACCGTGGCGTACAGCCCGGCGGTGAAGCCCAGCGCGCCCAGCCCGGCCCGGAACGCCGCCTGGTAGTGGACGATGATCCCGTTCACGCCGACCGACGGGCCGCTGATCGAGTCCGTGATGCTGTTGCGGACGCTGAGGTTCCAGGGCTGGGTGACGCCGAAGGCGCCGTCGGCGTACCCGAAGCCCACCGAGCCACCCAGCGACCATTCGCCGCTCGCCCGGATGTTGCCGTCCTTGGCGCTGAAGGCCGTCTGCACACCGATCAGCTGGTTGGCGGTGACGGAGAACGGCACGCCGAGGATCTCACCCACCGGCACGCTGAAGTCCAGCGGGATGGGCAGGCGCTTGTTGATGTTCTGTCGCCTGTCGGTGGCCCCCGCGATGTCGATGCGCAGCCCGGCCATCCCGGCGATCCGCAACTCGGCCCGGCGTACCGTGGCGCCGCTGATCTCCAGGTGGAACCGTGCGGTGGGGTTTCGCATCAGCAACGTCGCCGTGCCCACGACGCGGATGCCGCCACCGTCGTAGCTGAACCGCGCACCCACCCCACCCTCGCAGCAGATGGGGGGTCACGGCGAATCCGGCCACCCGCCGCTTGGCGGCGACAGCCTCCGTGGGCAGCGTGGTCCCCGGACGCCGCTGCCGGGTCTCCGCCGCCGGACCGGGCATCCGCAGGGCGACCGGCGTGGTCGGGGCCCCACCCCCGGCGCCTCCGGTGGCCGCGTCGTATTCGGCCCAGAACGGTGTGCCGGCGTCGTACCGGGTCGGGTTCGCCAGCGAGACCGGGCCGTCGCTGGCGAAGGTCCCGTCCCGGATCACGTCGGTGATGTCCACCGGTCCCAGGGTCACCGCCAGGTCGCCGCCGTCACGGCGGACGTCGAGCACCCGCCCGACCGCCCGGCCGGTGAGGAACATGACCTTCCCCCGGGCCAGCCTGTCCGCGCCACCGGCACCCGGATCGAGGCGCCAGGTGAGCGCGTCCGCCGAGACTTCGCGCACCGACGCGCCTCCGCCGCCGACGAACACCACGTCGGGCTGGTAGGTCACCCCGGGGTCGGGCGCGGGCGCGGCCCCGTACCGCTGATCCGTGCCGCCGGCCGGTGGGCGGGGCGGCGTCGGACCGGCGTCCCCCCGCCCGCAGGCTGTCAGCAGCAGGGTTGCGGTGAGCAGCGCGGCCATTGCCCGCCGCCGCGACCCGGGTGTCACCACGTCGTCTCCCCGCCCTTTCAGAGCCGGCCGGCGGCCGTACGGGCCGTGGCCTCCAGGGCCTTGCGGTACGTGGCCGGATCCTCACTGCGGACCAGCCGTACGCAGGCCCACACCTCGCCCCGGCGGACGAAGACGGTGCCGTCCTCGGCGTACGCCTCGTCGCCCGACTACCAGCGTGAGCAGGCCACGAAGACGTACCGGGAGGTGGCGCGGCAGGCGTTGGACCGCGCGGACCACCTCGATGGCCAGCAGGGGGTTGCCGTCGGACTCGCGCGCCACCCGGACCAGCATCGGCCGGGTGAGCGTGACGCCGAGGTGGTCGCGCAGAACGTGATGCAACGCGCCGACGTCCAGGGGCGGCACCTCGATCCGGGTGGCCGGGCCACCGTCGCGGACCTCGTCGAGCCCGAGTGGTACGGCCTCCGGTGCGCCGCGACCGTGCCGCCGGCTCACCAGGGTGGCCAGGCCGGTCAGCCGGCGCAGCGCGTACCGCAGGGCACGCTCGCTGGGCCGGTCCAGCCAGGGGGCGTCGTCCACCGCGACGAGCACACCGGAATGGGTCTTCGCGGCCGTCGCGGTCTCCAGCAGCGACCGGGTCGCCGCCCCGACCACCCGGACGTCGACCGGCTCGTGGACATCGCCGGAGAGAAGGACGACCTCGGCCGCCGCCCGCTGCGGTCCGGGCAGCCCGGCGACCTGGTCGGTGAGGGGACGGAGCAGATCCGCCAGGGCGGCGTACGGTAGCTCCGCCTCGGCCTCGGTGGGCGCGCAGCTCAGCACGAGCCATCTTGCGCCCGTGGCCCGGTCGACAAGCGCCCGCCACAGCTCGGTCTTGCCGATGCCGGCCGGCCCTTCCAGAAGCACCGGCCCGGGCCGGCTCAGCAGCCGCCAGGCCCGGTCGAACACCTCGTCCCGCCCGACGATGGCGCGTCGCATTCCGAAATTCTGGCATCGGGCAGCGCGGCGGACCACCCCTCCCACGGGATACCGGGGCCTGTCCGAGCCGGTGGGCGGCGTACGGCGCGGGGGTGGGTGGTCAGTCGCCGGAGGAGCCCCAGAAGTAGATTTCGTTCGGCTTGCCCTGGGTATCGTGCAGGACCGCGCAGCGGCCGAACCAGCTTCGCGTGGCCAGCCCCTTGATCGCGTCCAGATGCTCGCGGGTGAGCCGCTCGGTGCCGGCATGGCGCAACGCCTCGGCGGCGCTCACCGGCTCGACAGTGCCGTAGTCGGGCCGCTCGCCCTCGTTCAGGACTCGGTAGACGTCGAGGACGGAGTGGGTGCCCGACTCCTGCACCCATTCGTCGTTGAACAGCTCCTCCACGGTGGCCGGACGGTTCGGATAGTCGCTCGCCGAGTTGGGCGTCTCACCCCGGGCCCACCAGTACGCGCCCTCGGCGAAGACATCGTCCCGCAGGACGTCCAGGGCCGCGTCCAGGTCTGGCTGGTACGCGACGAAGTAGCTCCACCCGGATGCGCCCACCACTGCCTCTTTCCTCCAGTGTCAACAGTGCCGGCACCGTAGCGGACAGCACCGACATCGGTGGCGGAGCGGTTCATCGATGTCCGCTGTCACGCCTGGGCGGCGACGAGGAACATCGGCACGGCGACGAGGATCCGGTTCGCCTGGGCGCGTTCGGTCTGCTCGGCGAGCCAGGTCTCCTCGTCGGTGATCCGTTTTAACAGCCCGAGCGCGGTGTGGTCGGTGAACACCGCGGTGTGCACCTCGACGGTCGGGTCGGTGAAGCCGGCGTCGAGCAGCAGGTTGCGAAACCTGCGGGCAACGCGCGGCGACGGCAGCGAGTCCGCCTTCGCGTGAACCAGTCGACGGGTGGTTTCCGGCTGGTCCGAGTCGACGGCGATCAGGTCCCAGTCCTGGCCGAGCAGTACGGCACGGCCGCCCGGTGCGAGCACCCGCCGGGCCTCGGCCACGGCTCGCGCCGGGTCGTCGAGCACGTGCAACACCTTGTCCGCCCGGTAGTAGGTGGCCCAGCCGGTCTCCAGCGGCAGTTCGGTGGCGTCGCCGACCTGGAACTCGCCGGCCGGCCAGCGTTCCCGGGCCACGGCGATCATCTCGGAGTCGAGGTCGACGCCGACCGCGTGGGCTCCGCGCTCGGCCAGCTCGGCGACGGCGCGGCCACTGCCACAGCCAACATCGACGACGGTTCGGTCGGTGAGGTCGCCGAGCAACTCGTAGGAACGGGCGCGCAGTGCGACGGCCGCGGGTGCGCTCTCGATGGCATCGAGGACAGCGAGAAGACTGGACATGCCCGCCAGCGTCGGACTTAATGTCGACATGAAGTCAAGCCCGCTGACGATCGGTGACGTGGCCGACCACTTCGGCCTGCCAGCGCACGTGCTGCGGCACTGGGAATCGGTGGGCTTGCTGAGCCCGGCTCGCGTTACCGGTGGCCGTCGTCGCTACACCCGAGACGACCTGTTCCGGGTGGCCTCGATCCTGCGCGCGAAACAGGCCGGCCTGCCGCTGCCGGACATCCGGGCGTTCCTCGCCGCGCGCGACCCGGCCGCTCGCAAGGATGTGCTGCGTCGCAACCAGCGGGCGCTGCACGAGAGGATTGTGGCGCTGCGATCGGCGCTCGATGTGGTGGAGGCCGGGCTGAACTGCGCACACGACGACATCTCGACCTGCCCGACCTACCGCGCCCATCTCGCGGATCTCGTCGAGGTCGGGGGTAGTGACTAGCCGTCGATGCGGGTGATGTTGCGGATCTTGTTGGACGCGTCCAGGGCGGCCACCTTGTACGCCTCGGCCAGCGTCGGGTAGTTGAACACCGCGTCGACCAGGTAGTCGATCGTGCCGCCGCAGCCCATCACCGCCTGTCCGATGTGGACGATCTCGGTGGCGGCGGTGCCGAACACGTGCACCCCGAGCAGGCGGCCGTCGTCGGGGGAGACGAGCAACTTCAGCATGCCGTACGAGTCGCCCACGATCTGACCCCGGGCCAACTCCCGGTACCGGGCGATGCCCACCTCGAACGGTGTGGAGCTCTCGGTGAGCTGCGCCTCGGTCTGCCCGACGAAGCTGATCTCCGGAATCGTGTAGATGCCGATCGGTTGCAGGCCGTGCATCTCCCGGATCGGCTCGCCGCAGGCGTGCTGCGCGGCCAACCGGCCCTGCTCCATCGACGTCGACGCGAGCGCGGGAAAACCGATCACGTCGCCAACCGCGTAGATGTTCTCCACCGGCGTGCGGTAGTTGGCGTCGACAGTGATCCGGCCGCGTCGGTCCGCCTCCAGCCCGGCCGCCTCCAGTGCCAGGTCGTCGGTCTGGCCCTGCCGGCCGGCCGAGTACATCACCGTGTCCGCGACGACCTTCTTGCCGCTCCTGAGGATGCACAACGCCGCCGTCTGGTGCTTTTCCACGGCGGCGACCTCCTCGCCGAAGCGGAACGCCACGGACAGGTCGCGCAGGTGGTACTTGAGTGACTCGACGACCTCGTCGTCGCAGAACTCCAGCATCCGGTCGCGGCGCTCCACCACTGTCACCTTGGTGCCGAGGGCGGCGAACATCGAGGCGTACTCCATGCCGATCACACCGGCGCCGACCACGACCATGCTGCGGGGTACGGCCTGGAGGTTGATGACGCCATCGGAGTCGACGATCGTCCGGTCGTCGAAGTCGACGCTGTCCGGGCGGGCCGGGCGGGTGCCCGCGGCGATGACCATCTTGTCGAAGGTCACAGTGGACTCGCGGCCGGAGCCGCCGTCGACCCAGATCGAGTGGGCGTCGACGAAACGCCCGGTGCCGGTGATCATGACGACCCGGTTGCGGGCCAGTTGGTTGCGGATGACGTCGGTCTGTCGGGTGATGACGTGCTGGGTCCGGGCGGCCAGATCGCTGACCGTGATCTCCTCCTTGACCCGGTAGCTGCTGCCGTACAGGTCCCGCTGGCTCAGGCCGGTCAGGTAGAGCACGGCCTCGCGCAGGGTCTTGGAGGGGACGGTGCCGGTGTTGATGCACACCCCACCGATCATGTCGCGGCGGTCCACGATGCCGACCCGCCTGCCGAGCTTGGCGGCGGCGATCGCGGCCTTCTGACCGCTGGGTCCGGAACCCAGCACCAACAGGTCGTAGTCATACACAGGCGTTAGCGTCGCAAGATGTCCCGGCGCGCGCCAGACTTCGTACCCGAGTGTTACTCAGCCGCCACCACGCAGACGCCACCGTTGAGCGTGACCTCCTCCGGCGTCTGCGACCCGGTGGCGACGAACCCCAGCGACACGGTGCCGCCGGGTGGGATCAGCGCGTTGTGGCGGACGTTGCGCACCCGCAGGTAGCTGCTGTCGCGGTCGACCACCTCGGCGCCCCACAGGCTGCGCAGTTGCTGGCCGGCGTAGAACCTCCACCTCATCGTCCAACCGTCGATCGCCGTCGAGCCGGTGTTGGTGACCAGGAGGCGTGCCACCAGACCGTCGGGCCACTGCGCCACTGTGGACCGGACGGCGCAGCTCGGCGGTGGTGGCAACGTGGTCACGGTGACCGGCACGGACAGGGGTGACAGGTGCCCGGCCTCGTCCCGGGCCTGCACCACGAAGGTGTACCTGGTGTTCGGCGTCAGCCCGCTGATCTGGGTGCTGTTGCGTGGCGGGTACTGGTACACCTCGCTGACCCGGGTCAGTGTGCCGCCGGCGTCCACCCGGAACACCTCGTACCGGTCGAGCGCGACATTCTCCACCGAGTGCGCCCAGCGCAGCCACACCAGCGTGGCGGCGACGTCGTAGGCGACCGGTTGGCCGGGCGCGCCGGGCGGTTGGTCGTCTCCCGGTGGCATGGTCACCCGCAGGGTCGGGTCGGACAGCGAGCGGTTGCCGGCCGCGTCTACCGCCGCGACGGAGAAGACGTACGTGCGCGACGGCCGCAGGCCGGTGATCCGGATGCTCGTGGTGTCGGTCGAGTAGTGGGCGCCGGTGTCCTCGAACCGCGCGGAGACCGGGTAGCCGACCACGCCGACGTTGTCGGTCGCGGCCGCCCAGGTCAACTCGATCCAGGTGGTGTCGACGGCGACGACTGTGATCGGGCCGGGTGCGGTGGGTCGTTCGGTGTCCGCCGCGGCGTACGCCGGGGTCGCACCGGCGGCCACCAGGGTCACCGCCAGCGCGCACGCGGCCAGCGCGGCGGCTCTGGGTCGGACGCCGCGCACCTGATGATCGCGCATGATGCTTGCCTCGCTTTCGGATCACCGCAGCGGACCAGTCATCGACTGTTGACGATGTTATGCCAATGCTGGTCGCGCCGTGGTCCCGTCAGCCGACGAGGCGGCGTTCCCAGGCCCAGGCGGCGATCTCGACCCGGTTGCGGGCCTTGAGTTTCATCTGCACGCTCGCCAGGTGGGTCTTGACGGTGCCCACGGCGATGAAGAGCTGGCTGGCGATCTCGGCGTTGGTCAGGCCCCGGGCGACGAGCTTCACCACGTCGAGTTCCCGTGGTGACAGGCCGCCGCCGTCGCGCGCCGGGGCGGGGGAGCTGAGGTGCTCCAACAGCCGTACCGTGATCGAGGGGCTGATCAGCGCGTCGCCGGACACGGCCGCGCGGACCGCCTCCACCAGCAGGGCCGGGCCGGAGTCCTTGAGCAGGAAGCCGCAGGCGCCGTTGGCGAGCGCGGTGTGCACGTACTCGTCGAGGTCGAAGGTCGTCACGACGACCACCCGGATCGGGTCGGCGACGCCCGGCCCGGCGAGCAGCCGCAGGGCCTCAAGACCGTCGAGGCGGGGCATCCGGATGTCCAGCAGCACCACGTCCGGGCGCAGCCGGCGAGCCAGTTCGACGGCGTGCACCCCGTCGGCGGCTTCGCCGACCACCTCCATGTCCGACTGGGCTCCGATGATCATGCCGAAGCCGGTCCGGACCATCGCCTGGTCATCGGCGATCAGCACCCGGATCACCGGGCCACCGCCGCGTGCAGCGGGAACGCCGCGTCGAGCACCCAGCCGCCGGCGACGCCGGGCCCGGCGGTGATCGTGCCGCCGAGGGCACGTACCCGCTCGGTGAGGCCGATCAGACCGAAGCCGTGTCCCCGGGCCGGCGCGGTGCGCGGCGACGCGCCGTCGTCGGCGACCCGGATCAGCAACCAGTCCGGGGTACGCCGCACGGCCACGTCCACTGACCGCGCGTCCGGCGCGTGCTGACGAGTGTTGGTCAACCCCTCCATCACCACCCGGTACGCCGACGTCGAGACCTCCACCGGCAGTCCGTTCAGGTCGCCGTCGACGTGCAGTCGGGCCGGCGCGTTCGCCGCGCCGTTGAATCCGGTGAGCAGCGGCTCCAGCTCGGTCACCCCGGCCAGCGGAGCCAGCGGCGCGTCCGGCGGTGCGTCCGGGTTGCGCAGGATCCCGACCATCCGGCGCATCGAGGCCATCGTCTCCGCACCGGCCCGCTCGATCTGCTCCAGGGCGACGATCACCCGTTGCGGGTCCTGCTCGGCGACGAACCGGGCGCCCTGCGCCTGCACCACGATGCCGGTGACGTGGTGGGCGATGAAGTCGTGCAGGTCGCGGGCGAACTCAGCGCGCTGCTCGGCCCGCACCAGCGCGATGGCCCGCTCCCGACCGGCGGCCACGACGCGCAGGTAGAGCCCCACCCCGGCGGCGCCGGCCGCGCCGAGCACCTGGAGCAGGCCGAAGATCACCAGCAGGTTATCGGTGCCGACGCGCAGTGGCATCGCGGCGACGGCGAGCCCGGCGGCCACCGCCGCCCACGGGGCGAGCCGGGGCGCGCCCCACCGGCTCACCACAAAGACCACGCCGATCAGCCCGGCCGACTCGGCGAGCCCCCAGGTGCGGGCGGGCAGGAGGCCACCGCCGGTGACGAGCACCACCCCTGCGGTCACGGCCAGTGAGGCAGTGGCGAGGGTCAGCGCGGCCACCGGCAGCCGCCGGGAACCCGGCCGGTGCACTGGCAGCCAGAGTGGCACGGTCGCCACCGCCAACCCCATCGGCACCAGCAGGAGCACGAGAGCGGCGATGCCGCGTCCATCCGCCGTGCTGGCCGCGAAGTCGAAGAATGCGAGCAGGCCGAAGGCCACCAGCCCGGCCGCCTGGGCCAGGCGTACCCACAAACGTCGAAGATCCGGCGCGCTCATGATGACCCAGCGTAGCCAACCGGACGGAGGTGGCAGATCGGCCAAAAGGCAGACCCGGCGACGGTGATACCCGGCCCCGGGCCGATGCGCCCACCCGTCGGTGGCGGCGAGGCTTCCCGGGTCACCACACAGCCACTGGAGGAACGATGACAACCCATGCCCCGCCGGAGACCAGCCACGCCGCGGTCGCCGCGGTCAACCTGGTGAAGGTGTACGGCAGCGGCGACACCGCCGTCCGTGCCCTGGACGGGGTCTCGGTCGGCTTCGGCCGGGCCGAGTTCACCGCGATCATGGGCTCGTCCGGATCCGGCAAGTCGACGCTGATGCACTGCCTCGCCGGCCTCGACACGGCCACCTCCGGTCGCGTTCTGCTCGGCGGCACGGAGCTGACCGGCCAGTCGGACCGGACCCTGACCCGGGTACGCCGGGAGCGGATCGGGTTCGTCTTCCAGTCGTTCAACCTGTTGCCGCAGCTCACCGCCGCGCAGAACATCACCCTGCCGCTGGACCTCGCCGGTCGGCAGCCCGACGCCGAACTCCTCGCCCACCTGGTGCGGGTGCTGGGCCTCGGCGACCGGCTGAACCACCGGCCCAGCGAGTTGTCCGGCGGCCAGCAGCAGCGGGTGGCGCTGGCCCGGGCGCTGGTGGCCCGGCCCGAGGTGGTCTTCGCCGACGAGCCGACCGGCAACCTCGACTCCCGTTCCGGCGCGGAGGTGCTCAGCATCCTGCGCGACTCGGTACGCGACCTCGGCCAGACCGTCGTCATGGTCACCCACGACCCGATCGCCGCCGCGTACGCCGACCGGGTGGTGCTGCTCGCCGACGGGCGGCTGGCCGGCGAGATCGACAAGCCGGACCAGGTGTCGGTCACCGACGCCCTGCGTGACCTGGCGACCCGCGCATGAGGGCGACAGTGCTGCGTACCCAGACGACCGCCGCCGCCCGGCGGCCCGGCCGGCTGATCCTGACCGGCCTGGCGATCCTGGTCGCGTCGTTCGTCGTCTTCGGCACCGTGCTGGTGCAACAGATCACCGAACGGACCGTGCGGGACAACCTCAGCGGCACCCCGGCCGCCACCGACCTGGTGATCGGCAGCCCCGGCGAGCCGCCACCCACAGTGAACGACGTGCGGCAGATCCGGGCCGTGCCCGGGGTGGCCGAGGCGCTGGCCCGGGTCTCGACCGGGGTCTCCGTCGGCGAGGGGTACCTCAACCTCCAGTCCGATCCGGGCACCGGCCCGCTGACCACGGTCCGGGTGATCGAGGGCAGCTACCCGGACCAACCCGGCGAGATCGCGATCACGCCGCGCACCGCGGAACGGCTCGGGCTCTCGGTCGGCACCACCACCAGTGGCACCGGCGGTGAACTCACCACGCCCGCCCCACTCACCGTGACCGGCGTGGTGGACACCGCCGCCGACGCCGGCTATGACGCGTACGCCCCGGACAGCGCCGTGATCGCCTGGGCGCGCCTGACGACTGTGGAACGCGTCGACCTGCGGGTGGCACCCGGCGCCTCGACCGACGCGGTCCGCCAACGGGTGACCGCGGCGGTCGCCGGCCAGCCGATCCGCTCCGGCGCCGAGGTACGCGAGGCCGAGGCCAACGCGGCGGCCGAGGAGGTCGGGAGACTCTTCGTCCTGGTCGGCATCTTCGTCTCCATCGCGGTCGCCGCCGCCGCGCTGGTGGTGACCTCGACCTTCCGCATCGTCTTCGCCCAGCGGATGCGGCAGCTCGCGCTGCTGCGGGCGGTCGGCGCCAGTCGGGCCACCCTGGTGGCGGCCCTGACCGCCGAGGGAGCCCTGACCGGGCTGGTCGCCGGCGTCGTCGGGGTGGCCAGCGCCCTCACCCTCGGGTACGCGCTGCCGGCGATCCTGCGTGCCGCCGGCCACGCGGTCTCCGCACCGGGCCTGCCCCTGGCGGCGGCGGTCACGGTGGTGATCGGCGCCGTCGTGATCACCGTGCTGGCCGTGCTGGCACCGGCGCTCTCGGCCGCCCGGGTCCCCCCGCTGGAGGCACTGCGCACGGCGAGCACCACCGCCGGCCGGCGCGGCATCGGGGTGCCACGTCTGGTCTTCGGGCTGCTCCTGGCCGTCGGCGCGGTCCTGGCGGCGGTCGCGACGGTCAGCCAGTTGCCGAAGCCGGAGCAGTTGAACTACGACCCCTCGATGCCGCTGCTCCTGCTGGTCGGGTCCGGCACTCTGGCGTTCTTCGCGCTGGTGGCCCTCGGCCCGCTGCTGGTGCGCCCGGTGCTGGCCGTGGTGGGTTGGCCGCTGCGCCAACTCGGGCCGCTCGGGCGGATGTCGGTCGGCGGGATCGGCGGGGCACCGCGGCGGGCGGCCGCGGTCTCCGTCGTGGTCGCCCTCGGCGTGACCCTGATCTCCGGGGTGGTCATCGGCGGCGCGTCGTTGCAGATGCTCGCCGACCGCGAGATGGCGCTCTCCGCCCCGACCGACTTCGAGGTCACCAGCAACGGTGGGACGCTGCCGCCGGCCGTGGTGAGCCGGGCCGAGGCGGCCAACGGCGCGCTGGCCCGGGTGGTGCCGTACCGGAGGGTCGACGACGCCACGCTGCTACGCGGCGTGGACAAGCTCGGCGACGTGGAGTCCGGTTATCCGACCAGCGACCTGGACCTGGCGGCGTTGCCGAGTACCGGGGACCTGGACGTGGCCCAGGGCAGCCTGGCCGATCGTGGCCCCGGCCGGATCGTGCTGAACAGTTGGGTCGCGCGGGACGCGGGTCTGCGGGCCGGCGACACCGTGACGCTCGCCGTCGGCACCAGCCGGGTCGAGGTGCGGGTGGCCGCGGTGCTGCCCGGGGACGGGCCGCTGCACGCGGGCATCCTCACCGATTCCGCCGACCTGGACCGGCTCGGCGTGCCGGCCGCGTACACCGGTCTGCTGGCCGACGCGGCCGGCGCCGGCGAGGAGGGTCGCACCGCCGGCGTGCGGGCGCTGCGGCAGGCGATCGGGGGCAGCGACGGGGTGGGCCTCGCGGTGCTCGCCGACGAACGGGACCGCAACGACGCGTTGGTACGCACGCTGGTCTGGATCGCTGTCGGTCTGGTCAGCCTGACCGTGCTGATCGCTGTCGTCGGCGTGGGCTCCACGACCGCGCTCTCGGTGGTGGAGCGGGTACGCGAGTCCGGGTTGCTCCGGGCGATCGGGCTGTCCCGGACCGGCCTGCGCACCATGCTGACCGTCGAGTCCGGCCTGTACGGGGTGATCGGCGCGACCATCGGCCTGCTGCTCGGCATCCCGTACGCCTGGTTGGCGGTCCAGACCCTCGGGATCAATGCACCGCTGACCGCGCCGGCGCTGCCGCTGGCCGGGCTCTTCGTGGTGCTGGTCGGGCTGACCGCGCTGGCCGGGGTGCTGCCGGCGCGTCGGGCGTCGCGGGTCAGCCCGGTGGTGGCGCTGGGGGCGGACAACTGAGCACCGCCGTGGGGTGGCGGCGGGCATTCGGCGCCGCCCCACGGCGGCCTGGTGGCTACGGGTGCATCGACGCGCCCTTAAGCACCTTGTCCACCACGTTGCGCGGGGCGTGCAGCGCCAGGCCCACCAGGTCGAGCTTCTCCCGACCGACCGCCTGCACGGCGGCACGGTTGTCCCGGTCGTTGCCGGTGGCGAACAGCTCGGACGTGAAGATCGCCAGCCGCAGACCGCGGGCCAGGGCACGTGAGTGCGCGCCGACCAGCGCCGCCCGATCCCCGGCGAAGACCAGCACCGGCTGGCCGAACATCGGCAGGTAGCGGGTGCCGTCCGCGTCGCGGTACTCCTCGCCGAGCAGCTCC
The DNA here is from genome assembly GCF_040607895.1 of Micromonospora sp. NPDC005220. Lineage (NCBI taxonomy): Bacteria > Bacillati > Actinomycetota > Actinomycetes > Micromonosporales > Micromonosporaceae > Micromonospora > Micromonospora sp. NPDC005220. Next base: position 14,612 of record NZ_JBEXHP010000083.1, on the reverse strand, counting down.
GGCAGCGCGTACGCGACGCCGCTGACCAGGAAGGCGGTGACGTTCAGCCGTTGCCAGCTCGCCAGGTCGTTGCGGAGCAGTACGGCGATCTTGGTGGGAAAGCGGATCGGTTCGGTCATGGCGTCGAGCCTGCCCGCCTCGACACCGACCGGTCTTGTACGTTCTTAGCGTGGCCACCCGCCCGGCGGGCTCGCACGTCAGCGCGTGGCGACCCGCGGTAGCCGGGGTCGCCGAGGTCTTCCACGCCCATTTCGTGGACCACGCCTACCCCCGGCACATCCACGACGTGTGGACCCTGTTGATCGTCGACGACGGCGCGGTCCGCTTCGACCTGGACCGCCACCGGCACGGCGCGCTGCGTACCTCGGTCACCCTGCTGCCGCCGTACGTGCCACACGACGGCAGCTCGGCCACCCCGGACGGCTTCCGCAAGCGGGTCCTGTACCTCGACACCTCGGCGCTCGACGCCGAGCTGGTCGGCCGGGCCGTCGACGAGCCGGACCTGGCCGATCCGCGGCTGCGCGACCGGATCCACCACCTGCACCAGGTGCTCGCCGCGCCCGGCGACGAGTTCGAGGCCGAGAGCCGACTCGCGCTCATCCTGGACCGGCTGCGCCGCCAGCTCCGCCAGCGCGCCCCGGCCGGCGACCAGCCCGCCGCGCGCGGCCTCGCCATCCGGCTGCGGGAGCTGCTGGACGCCCGGACCGTCGAGGGCGTCACGCTGGGGGAGGCCGCCGAGCTGCTGCACGCCCACCCGACCCACCTGGTCCGGACGTTCCGCCAGGTGCACGGCGTGCCGCCGCACTCGTACCTGACCGGCCGCCGGGTCGAGCTGGCGCGTCGCCTGCTGCTGGACGGGCAGCGGCCCGTCGAGGCCGCCGTCGCGGCCGGGTTCTTCGACCAGGCGCACCTGACCCGCCACTTTCGGCGGTACCTGGGCGTCAGCCCGGCCCGCTACCCGCGTGCCGGGCATCGTGCCCGGGGTCCCGGCGATGCCGCCGCCCCGCCCGTCGTCCGCACCGAGCATCGGGGGCGAGAGCGGCCCTGAACCGCGCGAACGGCGGTTCCGGGTGGTGCCGGCCGGGGTCCCGTCCGGTCAGAGCGCGAGGACGACCCGGCCGGCGGTGGTGCCGGCGTCCTGCCGCGCCCAGGCGTCCGCGACGGCGTCGAAGGGCACGATCTCGTGGTCGACGGTGAGCCGGCCGGCCGTCGCGTGCCCGGCCACCACGGTCAGCGCCGCAGCCCGCTCGTCGGTCGACAACCCGTTGTTGGTGTAGCCGATCATCCGCAGGGCGCCGCTGCGCAGCACGGCGGACTCGATGGGCGCTGTCGCGCCGGCCGCGCTGCCCAGGTTGACCAGTCGTCCACCCGGGCGCAGCACCCGCAGCGCCGCCGCGGCGGGGACACCGAAGACCGGGTCGAGGACGAGGTCGACCGGCCCGTCGGCGGCGTGGCGCAACCGGTCGGCCATCGTCGTGACGTCGTCGTCGGGGAGCAGCGGGACGGTGACGGCGGCGCCGAACTCCTCGGCGCGGGCCCGTGCCGAGGCCGACCGGGCCACGGCGATGACGCGGCGGGCGCCGCCGAGCAGGGCGAGCTGGACGGCCGCCTGGCCGACCACACCCCCGGCCCCGAGCACGATGACCTGGTCGCCGCCCGCCAGGCCGCCGGCGTGGGTCAGCGCCGCGTGCGCGGCGACCGCGGAGAGACCGAGGGCCGCGAGCACTGTCAGCGGTACGCCGGCCGGCAGCGCCACCACGTCGGCGGTGGGCACCGTGACCGTGGTTGCCATGCTGCCGTCCACCCCGGACCGCATCCCGGCCGAGGTGCCGAACCAGACCGGCGAGCCGTCGGCGAGCCGACCGACGCCCTGCACGCCCGGCACGTACGGGGTGGCCGGCCGGCCGAAGTAGCTGGTGCCGCTGGCGCAGAGCAGATCCAGCGGGGTGATCGGCACCGCCTCGACGGTGACCGCCACCTCGCCGTCAGTCGGGACGGGTGCCGGCCGCTCGGCGATCGTCGGTGCGATGCCGCAGGTGGTGAGCACTGCCGCGCGGATCACGTCGCGATGTCCGGGTAGGGCATCGAGAAGTGGGCCAGCCGCGCGCCGTAGGACTTCTGGTATTCCAGCGGCTCGGTGTTGTCCCGCTCGAACAGGGCGATGAAGAGGGTCAGGGTGAGGAACGGGTGCGCGCCCAGCTCGAAGAGCTTCACGTGGTCGTGGGTGGCCAACGCCTCACGCTCCACGTCGTCGAGGCGCTGCCAGGTGCTCGCCTCGCCGGTGTGGCAGTTCAGGACGGTGTTGGCGCACTCGGCCTCCCACCAGGCGACCAGCTCGCGCGGCTCGCTGCGGTAGCGCTCGACCAGCTCCGGGTCCCGGTCGACCATGAAGAGGAACTTGTTCAGCAGATACTTGCTCACGTCGGCGCTCCGTTCGGGTACCAGGTGAAGTACGCCTCCATGGTGTGGAACAGGTCGAGGGTGTCGACGTAGTCGGCCTTCACGCCGGCACCGGCGACGCCCATCATGAGCATGAAGTCCATGAAGCCGTGGGTGGCGTTGCCCGGTGAGTGCAGGCTGTCCAGGGTGACCTCGCGCAGGCACCCGTCCAGGTCGCCGTTGGCGATCCACTCGACGGCTCGCTGGTCGAACTCCGGGTCCGGGCCGTGCGGGCCGAACTGCCGGGGGCCGCCCAGCTCCAGCGACAGGTGGCCGGTCCCGATGACGGCCACCCGCAGGTGCGACGGCCACGACTCGACGATCTCCCGGATGCTCTGGCCGAGCTGGACGAAGCGCTTGGGCTGCGGTAGCGGCGGCGCGAAGATGTTCGTGTAGATCGGCACGATCGGCAGGTCGGCCTCGGGCCGCAGCGTGATGATCGGGCAGGTGATGCTGTGGTCGATGCGCAGCTCGTTGCTGAACGCGAGGTCGAAACCGGCGTCGAGCCCGGCCCGCAGGATGTGCCCGGACAGGTCCTCCTGGCCCTTGAGCAGCATCCGGGGCAGCCCGAACTCGCGCTCCTCGTTGTACCAGTTGGCGTCGTAGCGGGGCGCCTTGCCCACCAGGAACTGCGGCATGTTGTCCAGCCAGAGCTGGTGGAAGTGGTCCGAGCCGACCATCACCAGCACGTCGGGTCGAGCCCGGGTCAACGTCTCCCGGAACGCCAGGATCTTGCGGGTCCACTCGTCGGCGAACGGTGGTCGATCCTCACCGGTGGCGGTGCTGGCCCGGTAGTAGAAGGGGTGGTGGGTGGAGGCGATGACCGCGACGATGGAGGCCATTCCCACTCCTTTCGGGGGCGGAAGAGGGGGATCAGGGTTCGTAGACGGCGTTGCGGTCCACGGTGCGGTAGATGTCCATGCCGAGCGGCCGTCGCCGCTCCTCGGCGAGGTGCCCGAGCAGCCCCGCCGCGCGGGCCAGCAGGGCGAAACCGCGCAGCATCTCGACGGGGAGACCGAGGTCGGCCAGGGCCGCGCCGCAGACTCCGGCGCCGTTGAGCGGCAGGGTGCGGCCGAGCACCTGCGGGTGTACGCGTCCGATCGCCTCGAACAGCCGCAGGTGCGGGCCGTGCAGACCCTCCTCGGTGGCGATCCGGATCAGCACCGGGGTGCGCGGGTCCTGCTCCTTGTGCACGGGGTGTCCGAGCCCGGGTACCAGCCGGCGCTCCTGCTTGGCCCGAGTGATCGCGTCCAGCGCCACCGCGTCGTAGTCGGTCACCGCGCCGGCCGTGGCCAGCGTGTCGGCGAGGAAGCGTCCACAGTCCTCGGTGACGCCCAGGAAGCGGGAGCCGCCGCCGAGCAGACCGGCGGCGAGCGCGCCCTGCAACGACTCCGGCGCGGACAGGTACGTCAGCCGGGCGGCGATCGCCGTGGGGGTGAAGCCGTGGTCGGCGAGTGCCACCAGCACTGCCTCGAAGACCCGTACCTCACCGGGGGTGGGGCGGCGGCCGGCGACCAGCCAGTACGCCAGCTCGCCGAAGCCCACAGTGCCCATCAGGTCGGCGGCCAGGTCCTGCCCGAGCAGGGAGATGGTGGTTGGGTCGGAGGTGCCGATCCCGGTGGGGAAGCTCAGTTCTTCAGCCACGCGCGGATCTCCTCGCCGTGTTCGTCGAGCCCCGGCGGCGGCAGCTCGTACCGGGCCGGGGTGTCGGAGAAGGTGATGGGGTTGCGGACGCCGGGCACCTCGCCGACGGTGACCACCGGGTCGAGCCCCAGCTCCTCGGCGAGCGCCACACCGCCGTCGATGGTGTTGATCGGCGCGCACGGGACGCCGGCGGCGAGCAGGTCCCGGAACCACTCGTCCTTGGTCCGCTTCGCGAGTCGTTCGACAAGCAGGGGCCGCAGCTGCTCGCGGTTGGCGGTGCGGTCCTGGTTGCGGCCGAAACGCGCGTCGTCCGGCAGGCCGGGCAGGTCGAGCACCTGGCAGAGTTTGCGGAACTGCCCGTCGTTGCCGGCGATGACGATCAGCTCCCCGTCGGCGGTGGGCAGTGGCTCGTACGGGAAGAGGCTGGGGTGCGCGTTGCCCATCCGGAACGGGACGGTGCCGCCGGCGACGTAGCCGCTGGAGTGGTTGACCAACCCGGACAGTGCCGAGCTGAGCAGGTTGACCTCGACGTGCTGACCTCGTCCGGTTTCCCCGCGGTGGTGCAGCGCGGCGAGGATGCCGATGCTCGCGTGCAGCCCGGCCATCACGTCGAAGACGGAGATCCCGGCCCGGTACGGCGAGCCGTCCGGGTCGCCGGTGAGGCTCATCAGGCCCGAGATGGCCTGCACCATCAGGTCGTAGCCGGGGAAGTCCCGGCCGGCGCCGGTGCCGAAGCCGCTGATGCTCGCGTACACGATCTTCTGGTTGGTCGCGGTGACGGTGTCGTAGTCGAGGCCGAACCGGGCGAGGCCACCGGGCCGGAAGTTCTCGATCAGCACGTCGGCGCGGCGGGCCAGCTCCTGTGCGGCGGCCAGGTCGTCGGGTTTCTTGAGGTCCAGCGCGATCGACCGCTTGTTGCGGTTGATGCCGAGGTAGTACGTGGACACCCCGTCGCGGGTGGGCGGCATCCAGGTGCGGGTGTCGTCGCCACCGGGACTCTCCACTTTGATCACCTGGGCGCCCAGGTCGGCCAGGAGCATCGTCGCGTACGGCCCGGCGAGGATCCGGGAGAAGTCCGCGACGAGCAGGCCGGCCAGGGGGCCGGTCGAGTGCTGCACCATATTTCCGCCCGTCCTGCGGACACCTGTCCGCCGGGACAGCTTGCGATACCGCGGAACGCCCTGTCAACGGCGACTTCATCGCGGTGAAACACGCTCTTGACACGAATCGTGACCGGGACCACACTTGCGCCACTCGGGCTGGCCGCACAGCGGACAACGGTCCGGAATCCCCTCGTACCCCGAAAGGAATGGGTGGCGATGAGCGCAACCGACCGGCCGGTGGTCTTTCGTAACGGCCTGGTTCTCACCATGGACGACGCACACACGGTGCTGCCCGGCGCGGACGTGCTGGTCGTCGGCGGCCGGATCGCGGAGGTCGGCGTCGGCCTCACCGCACCCGACGACGCCCTGGAGATCGACGCCACCGGCGGCATCCTCATGCCCGGCATGGTCGACACCCACCGGCACCTGTGGCAGACCGCCATGCGCGGGTACGGCGCCGACTGGACCCTGACCCAGTACTTCGTCTGGTACTACCTCGAGTCCGGCAAGCTGTTCCGGCCCGAGGACGTCTACGCCGGTAACCTCCTCGGCGCCATCGAGGCGATCGACGCGGGCGTCACCACCACTGTCGACTGGTCGCACGGGTTGCAGACGCCCGAGCACGCCGACGCCGCAGTGGACGCCCTGGAGGCGGTGGACGGACGGTTCGTGCTCGCCTACGGCAACATCCAGCAGGGGCCGTGGGAGTGGGCCACCTCGCCGGAGTTCCGCGACTTCCACCGCCGCCGGATCGACGGTGGCAAACTGGCCGGCTTCCAGCTGGCGTTCGACGTCACCGGCGACCCCGCCTTCCCGGAGCGGGCCGCGTTCGAGGTGGCCCGGGAACTGGGCGCCGCAGTGACCACCCACGCCGGCGTGTGGGGCGCCACCAACGACGACGGCATCCGGCTGATGCACGAGAACGGGTTCATGACCCCGTCCACCGTCTACGTGCACGCGGCGACGCTCACCCACGACTCGTACAACCGGATCGCCGCGACCGGCGGCTCGGTCTCCGTCTCGACCGAGAGTGAGCAGAGCGCCGGCCAGGGTTACCCGCCCACCTGGCAGCTGCGCCACCACGACATCCCGGTGTCGCTGTCGATGGACACCAGCGTGTGGTGGAGCGGTGACCTCTTCTCCGCGATGCGCAGCACGCTCGGCGCGGACCGCTCCCGGGAGCACCTGGAGGCACACGCCAAGCAGGAGACCATCACCCACTGCCACCTGCGCGCCGAGCAGGTCGTCGAGTGGGCCACCCGAGGCGGCGCCCGCGCCCTCGGCATGGACTCCACGATCGGCGCGCTCACCCCCGGCCGGCAGGGCGACGTCGTCCTGATCAAGAACGACGCCTCGCCGGTGATGTTCCCGATCCTGAACCCGCACGGTCACGTCGTCTTCCAGGCCCAGCGCGCCGACGTGCACACCGTGCTGGTCGGTGGTCGAATCGTCAAGCGGGACGGCCGCCTCGTCGGCGTCGACCTCGCCGCCGCGCGGGCCCGGGTGGCGGCGACCATCGACCACCTGCGCGAGACGATGGGGGAGCAGGCGTGGCAGCGGGGCATGAACCCGGACATCCCCGAGACCGCGATCCTGGAGAACCCGTACCAGTACACCGAGTGGGACGCCGGGTCGGCGCAATGGAAGCATTAGGACATGGGTGACAACGGAAGGGGCGCGGGGCCCGACTTCATCGAGGCCCTCGCGCGTGGCCTCGACGTCCTGCGCTCCTTCCGTCCCGCCTGCCCCTCGATGACGCTCAGCGAGATCGCCGCCGCCACCGGCCTGGCCCGCCCCACCGTCCGGCGCATCCTCATCACGCTGGAGTCGCTGGGCTACGTCCGCGCGGCCGGCCGCGGCCACGCCCTCACCCCGCGTGTCCTGGAGCTGGGGATGGCGTACGTCAACGCGCTGAACATGTGGGACGTGGCCCGCCCGCACATGGAGAAGCTCGTCGCACAGACCAACGAGTCGACCTCGATGGCCCAGCTCGACGGCAGCGACATCGTCTACGTCGCCCGGGTGGCCGTCCCCAAGATCGTCACCCTGGGTGTCACCATCGGCACCCGCTTCCCGGCCCCGGCGACCTCGATGGGCAAGGTGCTGCTCGCGGCCCTCCCGCCGGACACGCTGGCAACCGTCCTCGCCGAGCCCAGCCGCTCCGGCATCACGCCGCGCTGGCAGCCCGCCCCGGGCGAACTCGACGCCGTGCTGCGCGAGGTCCGGGCGAAGGGCTGGGCGCTCGCCGACCAGGATCTGGCTCCCGGCATCCGATCCGTCGCCACCGGCGTACGCGACGGCGACGGGCGGGTCGTCGCCGCCATCAACGTGACGGTGCACGCCGCCGAGACCTCGCTGGAGACGCTGCGCGAGGAGCACCTGCCGCGGTTGCTGCGCGCCGCCGCCGACATCGGGCACGACTGGGCGCTGACCGCCGCCGTGCCGGTGGTCACCGCCTAGGGCGTGTCCTGCCGATCATGGAACGGTGAGGCAGGACGTCTTGGCTAGAGTCTCGCCGTGGGTGTGGTCAACATGGTTGAGAAGTTCGGCGTGGAAGATTTCCTCGAACGCTCATGGGACCTGCCGTCAGAGGTCATCGAGCCGCTGCGCGCGCATGTCGAAGTGACGCCCGACGGGTGGGTCGTGGAGGTGTGGCCTATGACGGGGCAGCTCGCCGTCATCGTGCAGCCTTGGGTTGATGAGCCTATCGATGTCGAGTCGGGTTCCTGGTTCGTCAGCTCTGCCCAGGTCGCTGCTTGAGGCGAGTCATCGATGTCATCAGAGCCAGATGATGGCGGCGATGAGGACAAGGCTGGCCCGGTAGAGGGATGCGCGTTTGGCGTATCGGGTGGCCAGGTCACGCCACTGCTTGAGCCGGTTGAAGCAGCGCTCCACGACGTTGCGCTTCTTGTAGATCACCTTGTCGAAGGCCGGTGGTCGCCCGCCGTTGCTGCCCTTGGAGGCCCGACGGGCGACCTGGTCGCTGCGTTCCGGGATGACGTGCCGGATTCCGCGTTGCCGCAGTGCACGTCTGTTGGAGTCGTGCGCGTAGCCCTTGTCGGCGATCAGCACCTGCGGGCGCTTGCGGGGCCGACTCGGCCCGGGCTCGTTGACGCGGATCGCGTCCAGCAGCGCCAGGAGCTGCGGGTTGTCGCCGGCTTGGCCGGGGTGAGCAGGATCGACAGCGGCCGTCCGTGGCCGTCGACGGCGAGGTGAATCTTCGTGCTCAGCCCGCCGCGGGATCGGCCGATCGCCTCGCCATCTTGCGCACCAGGCGTCGCCGCACTTGCCGGGGAGCCCCTTTTTACGGGCGCCGGCGGCATGCTGGTGCGCCCGCACGATCGACGAGTCGATGCTGATCGTCCACTGCACCGGTGCGCCGTCGTCATGCACCTGCGCCGGCGCGAGGATTCGATCCCATGTCCCGTCGCGGTCCACCGACGCAGCCGCTCGTGGCAGGTCTTCCACGGCCCGAAGCGTTCCGGCAGGTCACGCCACGGTGCGCCCGTGCGCAGCTTCCACAAGATCCCGTTGATGACCTGACGGTGATCCCGCCACCGTCCCCGCGCACCATCCGGCTCGGGAAGCAGCGGCGCAATCACCGCCCACGCCTCATCGGTCAGTTCACCACGACGCACCACCGACAAATCGTCAACGATCAACCACTACAAGATCGGCAGGACACGCCCTAGGTCCTACCGATCACGAGCTTCGCGGATCGTCCGGGGCAGCGCCGACACCAGATCGGATGCCATAGTGCCGCGATGGAGGCAGACCTGCACAGTTACTTGAAGGGCGGCCGCGACTCGCTGCTGTGGAAGCTCGACGGGCTCGGCGAATACGATGTTCGGCGTCCGTTGACCCGGACCGCGACCAACCTGCTCGGTCTGGTGAAGCACTCGGCGGCCATGGAGATTCTCTACTTCGGCGTCGTGTTCGGCCGACCGTTCGAGCAGGAGCTGCCGTACGTCGGCGACGGGGCGGAGCCCAACGCCGACATGTGGGCGAGCGCGGATGAGACCCGCGAGGAGATCGTGGCACTGTACCGTCGCGCAATCGCCCACGCCGACACCACCATCGAAGCCCTTGCACTGCACGAGGTAGGCCACGTGCCGTGGTGGGGCGATGCAGCGGTCACGTTGCACCACGTCCTGGTCCACGTCATAGCGGAAACCCAACGGCACGCCGGCCACGCTGACATCGTGCGCGAACTCATCGACGGCGCGGCAGGGCTGCTGCCCAGGAACGACAACCTGCCCCCCGTGAACGAGTCGTGGTGGCTGGACCACCGCCAGCGGGTGGAGCAGGCTGCCCTCGACGCCAGCAAGCGCAGCAGCTAGTTCTCTGCCGATCATGGCAGCCAGACCGCCGGCCCGCCGCCTGGGCCGGGTCTGCCGCGGATCGATCATGATGACTGAAAGTGTCGTACGCATGTTCTAGGCTCGCGTCGTGGTCGAAGAGTTGACGCAGGCAGAGGGCGCCATCGCGGCCTGCGCCGATGCCGCCACCTGGGCAGAGCCCGAGGACGAATTGATCGCCGCGCTCGACGCCGCGCACCGCTTGGAGCAGCGTCTCGCCGCGGTGAAGCTGGCCCTGGTCCGCGAGCTCGACGGCCGAGGCACCGCCACCGCGCAGGGCGCCTCCTCCACAGCGGTCTGGCTCCGCGAACGGTTACGCCTCACCATCTCGGCCGCCCGCCGCCTCGTCGACCTCGCCGCCGTCCTGGACGGCGGCAACCCTGGGGTACGCCACGCGCTGGCCGACGGCCACATCACCGTGGAGCAGGCCCGGGTCATCGCCGACACGGTCGACACCGTGCAGACCGCCGCCGGTCCCGAGGCCGCCGACAAAGCCCTCGGAGTGCTCGTCGACTGGGCCGGGCAGTTCGACCCCACCCACCTCCGCAAACTCGGCACCCGCATCCTCGACCACGTCGCCCCCGACCTCGCCGACGCCGCCGCAAAAGCCGCCCTCGACGCCGAAGACCGCCGTGCCACCCGCGACCGCCACCTCACCCTCTCCACCCTGACCGACGGCCGCCTGCGACTCACCGGCATCCTCGACACCGAGACCGCCGGGCTGCTCCGCGCCGCCATCGACCCACTCAGCGCACCCTCAGGCCCCGACGACCAACGCTCTCCCGGGCAACGCCGGCACGACGCTCTCCGCGACGTGTCCCGCCTCGCCCTGCGCAGCGGCGAGTTACCCGAGCACGGCGGCGATCCCGCCCAGATCGTCGTCACCACCAGCTACGACGGGCTAACCCGGCAACTGGGCAGCGGCACCCTCGACACCGGCCTGCACCTCACCCCCGAGGCCGTACGCCGCCTCGCCTGCGACGCCGCCATCCTCCCCGCCGTCCTCAACGGCACCGGCCAACCACTCGACCTCGGCCGACAACGACGCCTCATCACCGGCCCCCTCCGGCGAGCTCTGGTGCTGCGCGATCGCGGCTGCGCGTTCCCCGGCTGCGACCGACCACCGCGCTGGTGCGACGCCCACCACATCCACCACTGGGCCGACGGCGGCGACACCAACCTCACCAACGCCGTCCTGCTCTGCGGCCACCACCACCGCCACCTGCACCACAGCGACTGGGCCGTGCGACTCGCCGGCGACGGCCACCCCGAATTCGTGCCACCAGCCTGGCTCGACCCCGAACAGGTCCCCCGCCGCAACCACTACCACCGACGAACATAGGAGCAGCGGCAGCACAGCGACCACCCCGGTCAGCAGGCCTACCGAGCCAGCGGCCGGCGTGCACGATGCGGCCGGCGTGCACGATGCGGCCGGCGTGCACGATGCGGCCGGCGTGCACGATGCGGCCGGCGTGCACGATGCGGCCGGCATGCACGGTGCGGCCGGCTGACGCACGGTGCGCCGGCTGCTCGACACCCCAGACGTCCGGCCAGAGTCACACGGCCGATCGGCTGCGAGGCCCGGACGAGCGTTAATCCGGCGGCGAACCGTCACATCCTCTCGATACTCTTCCTGCGCGCGTCGTCGTCCTGGCACGTCGCGCCCCGCGCCCGGTAGGCGCGGCATCGCCGCCACCGCCCACCATCGGCCGGCTCAATCGACTTCAGGAGAGTTAGTGACACAGCAATCCGTCGCGACATCGGACAAACTCGACGCCGCGGTGCTCAAGGTGGCGGGTGTCGTCGTCCTTGGCGCGATCATGTCGATCCTCGACGTGACGGTGGTCAGCGTGGCGCTGCCCACATTCCAGAGCGAGTTCGACGCGTCCTACGCCCGCGTGGCCTGGACCATGACCGCCTACACCCTCGCGCTGGCCACGGTGATCCCGCTCAGCGGGTGGGCCGCGGACCGGTTCGGCACCAAACGGCTCTACATGGTGGCGCTGGCCCTGTTCACCATCGGGTCGGGGCTCTGCGCCATGGCCGACACGATCGGCGAGCTGATCGGTTACCGGGTGCTGCAGGGCCTCGGTGGCGGCATGCTCATGCCGCTGGGCATGACCATCATGACCCGGGCGGCCGGCCCGCACCGGATCGGCCGGTTGATGGCCGTCCTCGGCATCCCGATGCTGCTGGGCCCGATCGGCGGCCCGATCCTCGGCGGCTGGCTGATCGACACCGCGAGCTGGCACTGGATCTTCCTGATCAACCTGCCGATCGGTGTTATCGCCCTGGTCTACGCGCAGTTCGCGCTACCGAAGGACGCGCCTGAGCCGTCCGAGTCGTTCGACTTCGTCGGCATGCTCATGCTCTCCCCGGGCCTCGCCCTCTTCCTCTACGGCGTCTCGTCCCTGCCGGAGGTGGGCACCTTCGCCGAGGCGAAGGTCTGGGCCCCGATGCTGGTCGGCGGCGCGCTGGTGGTGGCGTTCGTGCTCTACTCGTTCAAGCCTCAGCACCCGCTGCTCGACCTGCGGCTGTTCCGCAACCGCAGCCTGACCATCGCGTCGGTGACGATGTTCGTGTTCATCATCGCGTTCATGGGCGCCGGCCTGCTGTTCCCGAGCTACTTCCTGCAGGTGCGCGGTGAGTCGACGCTGGCCGCCGGGCTGCTGATGGCCCCGCAGGGCATCGGCGCGATGATCACCATGCCGATCGCCGGCACGCTTGCCGACCGGGTGCCGATCGGGCGCACCGTCCCGTTCGCGCTGGGGCTCATCGTCGTCGGGTTCTTCGGTTTCACCCAGGTTGACCCGCAGACCTCGTACTGGTTGCTCGGTGGGTCGCTGTTCGTGATGGGTCTGGGCATGGGCGGCACGATGATGCCGATCATGACGTCGGCGCTGCGGACGTTGCAGGCGCAGGAGGTGGCGCGCGGCTCGACGCTGGTCAACATCCTCCAGCAGATCGGCGGGTCGGTCGGTGCCGCCGTGATGTCGGTGATCCTCACCAACGAGCTGAACGGCTCCCGGCCGATCCCCGGCCTGGTGGACGAGAGCGGCAAGCCGGTCACCGAGGCCGGGCTGGCCATTGCCTCCCAGCAGCGGCCGGAGCTGCTTCAGCAGATGCCGGTGGACCCGTCGCTCATCGAGCGCGGGCTCGACTTCGCCGCCAAGTCGTTCGCCACCACGTTCTGGGTGGCGTTCGCGCTGGTCGTGCTCACCTTCATCCCGGCCGCACTGCTGCCGCGCCGACGTCAGCCGGCGCAGCTCGACGACCCGCAGGGCGAGCAGGTCAAGACGCCCGTCGTCATCCACTGACCGACCCCGCCGCGCTCAGCACCGCACCCCGGATGCTGAGCGCGGCGGGTACGGCGTCAGCGCAGCGGACCGTCGCCGGGCCCGTCCGGGTCCTCGACCAGGTGGATCGCCGCTTCCTCCGCGCTGGCGGCACCGGCGTCGATGCCGGCGTCCCAGGCCACCGACTCGGCCTCGTCGTCCTCGCGGACGCCTTCGTCCTAGGCGACGAGCCGGCCGGCGCGCGCCTCCGTCTCGTACCCCCGCCGGGTCAGCTCGTCCTCGTCGTCGCCACCCTCGGCGTACGGGTCGACGTCCGGCACCTCCTGGGCGAGGTGTTGCTCCAGCGACTCGCCCGCCCGCTCCTCGGCGGGCGTGGTGCCGAACCGGTTTGCCGCCGTCCAGTGGTCTTCGGCGATGATGCCGGTGTCGAGGGGGTCGCCGACCCGGTCGTCGTCGAGGGTGTCGGAGGCGTCCAGGACGCCGTCGTCCTCGGCCACGTTCCACTCGTCGACGGAATCCATCCGTTCGGTCTGGCTCACGGCGGTCTCCTCTTCGTCACGGTGCAGCAGAGCGCTCAGCCTATGACCGTCCAACGCCAGCGCACCCCGAGGCCTGCCCGCTGTGACGAAGGGACCCTCTGGCGCGAAGGCCGCGATCTGCTCGTACGAGGACGCGTCGCTGAAGTACCGCAGTAGGGCGCTCAGCGCGACGGCCCGCATTCCGGCCTCGTGCCGGGCCAGTAGCGCCCCGGGCGCGGCCGCGTCTCCCGCCTGCGCGAGCACGACCAGCTCCACGTCGCTCTGCGTAACGCTCAGTTCCTCGCGAAGAGACCCTTTCGCCGCCTCGCGCTCCATCAAGCGTGCGCCGGTCGGCGTGTCGATGCCCCGAGCGGCTGGCCGTCCTACGCTGAGCCAGGATGAGGGGGTGCACCCCGAACCGGTCGACCACGCGCCCAGGCAGGCGTTCGGGTGGGCGCTCCTGCGCCAGCGCTGGGAGGATCTCACCTTCCTGCACTGGGCCGTCGCCCCGGAGGTCGTCGCGCCGTTGCTGCCCGCCGGCACCCGCCCGGACACACTGGACGGAGTCAGTTACGTCGGCCTGATCGGCTTCCGGATGGTCGGGCTGGGCTTCGGCCGTGGCCCCGGGGTGCCTTACTTCGGCACCTTCTGGGAGACCAACGTCCGGCTCTACTCGGTCGACGACGCCGGCCGCCGAGCGGTGGTGTTTCGGTCGCTCGACGCGTCCCGCCTGGCGCCGGTGCTGGTGGCGCGGGCGACGCTGCGTCTGCCGTACCTCTGGTCGTCGATGCGGTTGGATCGCGACGGCGACCGTCGCACCTACCGGTGCCGGCGGCGCTGGCCCGGGCCGGCGGGCGCGGCGAGCCGGATGGCGGTGCGGGTGGGGGAGCGGATCGCCGACCCGACCCCGCTGGACCACTTCGTCACCGCCCGCTGGGGGCTGCACACCCGGGCGTACGGGCGCACCCTGCACCTGCCGAACTGGCATCCGAGCTGGCCGCTGCACCGGGCCGAGGTGCTGCACCTGGATGACGAGTTGGTCGCCGCCGCCGGGCTGCCGGCACCGGTCGGGCCGCCGGTCAGCGTGCTCTACTCGCCCGGTGTCGAGGTCCGGTTCGGTCCGCCGGTGGCGGCCCGGCCGCGGGGGGGGGGGGCCGCGGGCGCGCGGTTGGGGGGCCCCCCGGGCGGCGGGGGCGCGGCCCATTCGGGCCGGGGCTCGGGGGGGGGGGGCTCGGGAGCGGCCCCGCGGGGTTG
>NZ_JBEXHP010000082.1:0-27761 GCF_040607895.1 Micromonospora sp. NPDC005220 | reverse complement strand
GCACGGCCCCGGCGGAGAACCGCGCGGCCAGCGGGGTCGGGCGCAGCATCGACGGCCAGCGCGGCGGGAGCGGCGGCCGGGCGGCCGTGGCCGGTGGCAACGCCCGGCCGGGTTCCGGTGCCGGCCGTCCCGGTGTGCTCGGCGGGCAGGGTCGAGCGCAGGACGACGACTCCGACGAGCGAATGACCTGGTTGACCGAGGACGAGATGGTGTGGCAGGGCAACGAGAAGGCCGCACCCCCGGTGCTCGGCACCGGCGACTGACCACGGTCCGCCGCCGGCGTACCCGCAGCACAGGTGATGCCGCCCGAACGACGCGCGGTGCCCCCGATCGGACCCGATCCGGCCGGGGGCACCGTCGTTCTCGGGCCCGATCGGCGCCGTCCACAGTGCGCATGGTGGTAGCTGTCACGCCCAGCCGGTCCGTCGCCATGCTGCGGTACGCCAGGACGGGCGATAGGTTGGTCAGGTGTCGTCCGCAGCGTCTGTCCGCCCAGCCCGGTGGGCTGTGCTGCGGTCACTGCGCGACCTGACCCGCCTGGCGATCACCGCGCTGGTGCTCGCGGTCGGCCTCGGTGCCGCTCTCGCCGCGACCCCACCGCCGGCCCCCACGCAGCTCCGGCCCAGTGCCGTGAGCAGCCGGGTCGACAGTGTCCACCTCGACGCCGGCCCGGCCATCGAGCGGGGCGGCCAGCCCGCCCTCGCGCCGCCGGCCGCCACGGTCGACACCGCCACCGGGGCCAGTCCGGTGGTGGCGGTGTCGGGGCACGCGACGGCCGTCGATCCCGGCCGGGGCACTCCCGCGCGACGCGGCCCGCCCGCTCGCTGAGCCAGGCCCGGAGATTCCCGGGCCCGATCCCGGCTGATCCCGGACGGCACCTGAGTCGCCGTCGACGGGACGACCCCGCCGATGGGCCGACCGGTGCCGCCGCGCCCTCCTACCGCCCGTCGATACCCGCCTTCGACCGCGAGGTGCTGATCATGCAAACCATCCTCTCCGCCGTCCTGCCAGACCTCTCCCGGGCCGCCGTCATCTGGCTGAGCCTGCTCGGGGTGGTCGCCGTCGCTGTCTCCGTTCTCCTGTTGCGGCCCGGCCGGCTGCGCTTCGACCCGGGTTCCCGGATCCGCCGCGCGGCCATGCCGAGCCAATTGGAGCAGGCGCAGGAGGAGCGGGAGCAGAGCCGTTACGCGCAGGAGGTCGCGGTGGCCGCGGAACGGGCGACCACCACCGTGCGGCGCCGCCGGTCGGAGTGGGTGGCCGCGCAGGAGGCGGTCGAGGCGGCCTGGCTGGCGTACGAGGCGGCCGAGGCTGGCGTACGGCGGCTCGACGCGGCGGCCGCGATGCCGCTGCCGCACACCGCACGGACCCCCGCCGAGTACGCGGACCGCGAGCGCTACCTGCACCGGGCGGCGCTGGATGCGTACTGGCGGCGGGAACTGTCGGTGGAGCAGCTCAGCGACGTCTTCGCGCACCGTGACGGCTGGGACCCGCGGCGGCACCCGGTCGAGCAGGAGCTGGTGCTCCAGCGGGCGATCCGGGACAATCTGGCGGCCCGGCACGCCGCGGCCCGGGAGCGGGAGCAGGCCGCGTGGCGGGCGGCGGAGTTGGCGGTGGCCGCGGCCCGCAGTCTGCGCGAGGAGGCGCACGCCGCGACCGGACGTCGGGTCGCCGATTCGGCGTCGGTGTTGCCGCTGAGCGAGGTGGCCCGACCGTTGGACGCGCAGCGCCGGGAGAGCGTCGAGCAGACCCGGGAGAACAAGGTGACCGCTCGCGGTCGGGCGACGGTGCCCGCGTTCTGAGCCGTACGGGGCCGGGTGGGTTAGCGTGACGCCATGTCCCGACAGGCGTGGGTCCTCGTGGTGATCGCCGGCATCCTGGCGCTCGCCACACTGGTCGGTGCCGTGGTGCTGGCGGTGCGGGTGGTGCGTACCCGGCGGCTGTTGACCGGCCTCGGTGCGGGCGGCAAGGTCGCCTTCTACGGGGCGCTGATCTACACGATCTTCCCGGTCGACGTGCTGCCGGACCCGATCTACCTGGATGACATGGGGGTGCTGGCCGCCGCGCTGATCTACCTGACCCGGCTGGTGCACCAACGTCGGGCGGCGGGTCGCCAGTTGCCCGGTCAGCCGGACGCGCCGCCGGATCAGGGCCGGGTACGCCGACGCGTGCCATGATCGAGGCCGGTTCGGCGGACAGGGGACGGGCATGGCGGGCGATCATCGGTTGGACGTGCACGATGAGCGTGTCGTCGCCTTCTGCGCGGAACGGCACCTCGCGACGCTGACCACAGTGCGGGCGGACGGCACCCCGCACGTCGTACCGGTGGGTGTGACTCTCGACCCGGCGGCGGGGCTGGCCCGGGTCATCACCTCCGGTGCCTCCCGGAAGGCCCGTCAGGTGGCGGCGGCCGGTGCGGCCGGCGCGGCGGTGGCCGTGTGCCACGTGGATGGCCGCCGCTGGTTGACCATCGAGGGTCGCGCGGTGCTGCGGTCGGATCCGGCCGCCGTGGCGGAGGCGGAGCGGCGCTACGCCGAACGGTATCGGACACCACGCCCAAACCCGGAGCGGGTGGTCATCGAGATCACCGTTACCAGGCTGCTGGGGAGCCTCTGAGCTGACCGCCTGTCCCCGATGACCGGTTCGGTCCGGGCGCGATTGCGGGCGCCCTCCGGGCCCCACAGCGGCGGAATTCTCCGTGGAGCAGCGCGGTTACGCCGTCGGTACGCCCAGGGCCGAGACCACCGATGGCCGGCCCCCCGTGTCGCGCCGAGCGCCATTCCCGGTGCTGCCGTCCTCCGCTGGTCGGAGGCGCCAACCCCGAACGGAGACTCGACCATGAACCCGATCGTCCAGAAGAGCGGCCTGTCCGTCCTCGGCCTGCTGGTGGCCGGCGGTTGCGCCCTCGGCCCGGCGGTCGCCGCGCACGCCGCCCCGGCGCCGGCCGCCCCGGCCTCGTCGAACCAGACCGACCGGCACGCCGAGCGCATCCTCGGGGTCGACTACCAGGCCCAGCCGAACTTCTACTACTGCGGCCCGGCCGCGACCCGGATCGCGCTGTCCGCGCAGGGCAAGACGTTGTCCCAGGACGAGGTGGCCCGACTGCTCGGCACCACCGAGGCGGGTACCCCCTCGGCCCTGGACACCACCCGGGTGCTGAACGAACTGACCGGCGGCAAGTACCGGACCACCGAGATCCGTGATTCGGTGGCCCGCCCCGACCAGGTCGAGCAGCTGCGCCGCGACGTGCTGGCCGCGGTGAACTCCGGCCGGCCGGTGGTGGCCAACATCAAGGGCACGACCGTGGACACCGACGGCAACCCGCACTCGTACGAGGGCGGCCACTACCTGACCCTCGTCGGCTACCGCGACGGTGGCGACACCATCCGGGTCGCCGACCCGGCCGACCCGGCGTTGGGCGAGTACTGGATGAGCCTGCCGAAGGTCGCCAACTGGATCGCCGAGCGCGGCTACTCCTCCTGACCTGGACGGTTCACCGGGCCGGCCTCTCCCGTGCGGGGAGGCCGGCCCGACCGTCGTCAGCCGCCGTTGTCCCGGCTGACCTGGTCGATCAGGCCGGCGAGCAGGGCGGTGCGGGGCACGACGGAGTCCAGATCCAACCACTCCGACGGACTGTGGTCCGCGCCGCCGACCGGACCGAGGCCGTCCAGCACCGCAGCGCCCGCCTCGGCCAGCAGGTTCGCGTCGGCACATCCGCCGGTGGCGGTGTGTGACACCGGCACGCCCAGCCCCGCGCCCACCTTCGCCGCCAGTTCGGTGAGCCGGCGGTCGGCCGGGCGCGGCTCCCAGGGCGGGGTGGGCGCGTGCACGGCCACCTCGGCCCGGACCCCGGAGACGGTCGGGACGGCCACCAACCGACGGATCTCGGCGAGCGCCGCCTCGTACTCACCGGTGCGCCAGGCGCGCAGGTCGACAAGCATCCGGGCCCGGTCGGCGACCACGTTCGGTCGATCCCCCGCGTGCAGGTGCCCGACGTTCACCGTCACACCGGGCCAGCGGCCGTTGAGCTCATCCAGCGCGACCGTCAACCGGGCTGCGGCGAGCAGAGCGTTGGCCCCGCGTTCCGGCTCGATGCCGGCGTGCGCCGCCCGACCACGCAGGGTGACTTCCAGGTCCGCGACACCCTTACGGGCGGAGACGAGGTCGCCGTTGTCCCGGGCGCACTCCAGGCAGAGCGCCACGTCGACCGTCGACCCCAGGCCGCGCAGCAGTGCCCGGCTGCCGGGTGAGCCGATCTCCTCGTCCGGGGTGCAGAGCAGGATCAGCTCGCCGTACTCGGCGAGGTCGAGCCTGGTCAGCACCTCGATCGCGGCCAGTCCGGCGAGCACGCCGCCCTTGTCGTCGCTCACCCCCGGGCCGTACGCCCGCCCGTCCTGCACCCGGAACGGACGGGCGGCTGCCGTCCCCGCCGGGAACACCGTGTCGAGGTGGCCGGCGAGCAGGATCCGGCGGGTGCCGCGTCCGCGTCGACGGGCGATCAGCACGTCGCCCAGCGGCACGCCGGTCGGGTCGGCGACGGGTTCCCGTTCGACCGCCAGCCCGGCGGCCAGGCACCAGGTCTGCACGACATCGGCGGCCGCGCGCAGCCCGTCGACCTGCCCGGACCCGGAGTCGATGCCGACCAGCTCGGCCAACCGCTGGTGGTACGCGGTCAGCCGGTCGCCTGCGGCGGTGAGCAGCGGATCCATCAGAGCACCTTGGCCAGGAAGGCGCGGGTGCGGTCGTGCCGGGGGTTGCCGAGCACGTCCGCCGGTGGGCCGGCCTCGACGACCACCCCGCCGTCGAGGAAGGCCACCGAGTCGGCCACCTCGCGGGCGAAGCCCATCTCGTGGGTCACCACGATCATCGTCATCCCGTCGGCGGCGAGGCCCTTCATCACGTCCAGCACGTCACCCACCAGTTCGGGGTCGAGCGCCGAGGTGGGCTCGTCGAACAGCATCAGCTTCGGATGCATGGCCAGCGCGCGGGCGATCGCCACCCGTTGCTGCTGCCCGCCGGAGAGCTGCCCCGGGTAGGCGTTCGCCTTCTCCGCCAGCCCGACCCGATCGAGCAGTCGAATCGCCTCGGCGCGGGCCTCCTCCCGGGAGGTGCCGAGCACCCGGACCGGCGCCTCGATCACGTTGCCCAGGGCGGTGAGGTGCGGGAAGAGGTTGAACCGCTGGAACACCATGCCGATGTCCCGCCGGCGGCGGGCGACCTCGCGGGCCTTCAGCTCGTAGAGCTTGTCGCCGCTGCGCCGGTAGCCGACCAGTTCACCGTCGACCCAGAGCTGGCCGCCGTCGATCCGTTCCAGGTGATTGATGCAGCGCAGGAAGGTGGACTTGCCCGAGCCGGAGGGACCGAGCAGGCAGGCCACCTCGCCGGGTGCCACCACGAGGTCGATGCCGGTGAGCACCTCGATCGGGCCGAACCGTTTGGTGACCGCCTCGGCGCGAACCATCGGTGGGGCTCCGTCGGCGACAGTCATCGCACTCCTCCCCGGGCGAAGCCGCGGCCGAATCGCCGTTCGATCGCCCACTGCCCGGCGGAGAGCAGGCTCACCAGTGCCAGGTACCAGATCGCGGCGACCACCAGCAGTGGGATCACCTTGTAGTTGCCCTGATAGACGGTCTGCACGGCGGTCATGAGGTCACGCCCCGCGATGATCGATACCAGTGCGGTGGACTTGAGCATGGTGATCGTCTCGTTGCCCATCGGCGGGATGATCACCCGCATCGCCTGCGGCAGCACCACCCGGCGCAGGGTGAGCGTCGGGCTCATGCCGAGCGCTGCGGCGGCTTCGGTCTGGCCGCCGTCCACGGCGAGGATGCCGCCCCGGATGACCTCGGCGGCGTAAGCCATCTCGTTGAGCGAGAGGGCCAGGACGGCGGCGACAGTGCCGGTGACCACGACGCTTGTGGGTTGGTCGAACAGGACGGTGCCGGTGAACGGCAGGCTCAGCGTGAGCCGGGGAAAGAGCGCGCCGAGGAAGCCGAAGAAGATGATCTGCACGAGCAGCGGGGTGCCCCGGAAGACCCAGATGAAGGCCCAGGAGACAGCGCGCAGCACGGGGTTGGGCGACAGCCGCATCACGGCGAGGAGTACGCCGCCGACGGTGCCGAGCACCATCGCCAGCAGGGTGAGCCAGAGCGTGGTGACCACGCCGTCGAGGATGTAGTCCTTGAACAGGTAGTCGCCGATGGTGGCGGGTTCGAGATTGGGGCTGTCCAGCAGCGCCCGGAGGAACAGGGCCGCCAGTCCGACCACGACCAGCGCGGTCAGCCAACGACCGTAGTGCCGGACGGGGACCACCCGTACGGTCTCGGTGTCGCTCATGTGCAGTGCCTCCTGCGAAAGCGGTGCGGCGGTCGCCGGGCGCCATTCGGACCCGCCCTCACGGTGTGGGAAGGGCGCCCGGCGACCGCGGTTCAGGGGTCGCCTCCGCTGGGATCAGTCGATGGCCTGGTCGATCGTGGCTTGCTTGACGGCGATCGGCGTCTGCTTCCACTGGCCGAGGATCTTGGCGTAGCTGCCGTCGTCGATCAGCGACTGCACGGCGGCCCGGTACGCCTCGGCGACGTCCTTCTTGCTCTTCAGGAAGCCGAAGCCGTTCGGGCTGGCCAGCCAGCCGTTGGGTGCCGCCGGGTCGTCCACCAGGTCGGCCTTGCCGGCCAGCGTGCCGGCCGTGTCCACCAGGTTGACCCTGGTGGCGGCGACCACCTCGACGTTGCCGGCGATCAGCGCCTGCACCGCCTGCGGGTTCTCCGGGTACTCCTTGACCTCGATCGCCTTGCCGGCGCAGCTGTCCCTGGAGTACGCGGCGAGGTTCTTGGCCTGGTTGCTGGCCTTCTGCACGGCGACCGTGCGGCCACACAGGTCCGCGACGGTCCGTACGCCGAGGGGGTTGCCGGTCTTGACCAGGAAGCCGGTGCCGGAGGCGGAATAGTCGACGAAGGTCGCGACCTGCTGACGCTCCTTCTTGTCGGTGATGCCGCCGGCGATGGCGTCGTACTTGCCGGCCTGCAGGCCCGGCACCAGCCCGTCGAAGGGCTGTTGGGTGAAGGTGGCCCTGATGCCGAGCCGGGCGGAGGCGGCGAGGAACAGGTCGTAGTCCAGACCCTTGAACTCGTCGGTCCGCCCCTCCTGCTTGAAGTCGATGAACGGCTCGTAGGGGGCGTTGGTGGCGACCGTGACCGTGCCGCGGCCGAGCAGGTCGGCGGGGACCTTCCTGGCGAGGTTGGCGTCGGTGCTGACCGGGCCGACGCCCTCGACGGTGACGGTGACGGTCGGGACCTCGCCACCGGAGCCGGCGGCGGTGGAGGAGGAACTACCGCCGCAGCCGGCGGTGACGGCAAGGAGAGCCGTGGCCGTGGTGGCCAGGGCGAGCTGACGGATGCGCATGGGGTGTCCTTCCGGGTGCCAGACGAACCAGCACCCGGACTGTAACGCATATTACTATTCTTGTGGGGTTACAGTTTTCTGTAACGACAGTTCAGCCGGTGTGGAACTCCTGCTGCGTCTGCTCCATCGCCTTCAGACGGGTGCCCGCGACCGGCCCGAGCCGGTCGATCACCGCCGCCACCACCGTCTCCACCAGGGCCAGCGCCGGCACGAAGCTGTCGTAGAGGGAGGGCGACTCGACCCGGCCGGGCAGCACCACCTCGGCCAGACCAGCCACCGGCGACAGCCACCGGTCGGTGAACAGCACCACCCGGGCGCCGCGCGCGGTCACCTCGCGGGCCAACGCCAACGTCGGCTCCTCGTAGCGGCGGAAGTCGAAGAGCACGACCAGGTCGCGTCGGCCCACGTCGACGAGCATGTCAGTGCGCTCCACCGGGCTGACCGGCAACAGCCGGCTCCCCCCACGCACCTGCATCAGGTGCAGCACCAGGTAGTGGGCCAGCAGCCCGGAGAATCGGCCGCCCGCCGCCGTGACCCGCAGCTGCTGGTCGGCGAGGAGCCGGGCCGCCGCGTCCAGCTCGCCCTGAGGCAGCTCCATCAGCGTGCGGCCGACCGCCTCGGGCAGCCGCGCGGCGGCACGGGACAGCGCTCCCGCCGGGGGCTCGCCGGTGCGTTCCGCCGCCCGGTACGCGGTCAGCGGCGAGGTCTCGCGTTCGGTCAGCTCGTCGCGCAGTGCGCGCTGGAACTCCGGGTAGCCACCGAAGCCGAGACGGCTCAGGAAACGCAACACGGTCGGCGCGCTCACCTCGGCGCGCTCGGCCAGGGCGGCCACCGTACCCAGCCCGGCTGCCGGATAGGCCGCGAGCAGGGCCCGCGCCACCCGCCGCTCGGCCGGGCTGCACTCACCGAGGCGCTGCCGGATCAGGGCGGCAACCCCGACGGCCGCCGACTCGACGCCGTCGGGGTCAGAACCGCTGGGGTACGCCGCCGCCGGCCGAGTGCCCGGCTGGTCGGCGTGATCGGAGGTCGACACGCGCTGAGCCTAGCCGTGGCCCGCTGCGGCGCGGACGCGCCGAACGCGCCCGCGCCGTAGCGGTGATCAGGACTTCGTAACGGTGCAGCTGTAGTCGGCGCCGCCCGAACCCGAGTACGCCTCGACCTCGACGTAGTAGGTCGCCGAGCCGGACGCGGTGCGGGTGGTGGATGCCGACTCGTCGGTGCCGGCACCGTCGTTCACCGACCGGGTGAGCGTGCTCCCGGAGGAGCTGAGCAGGTAGAGATCGGCGTCGTACGCGGTGGGCACCGCGCAGTTCACCGACAGCGTCTGGCCGCTGGCCAGGCTGACCGCGAAGTAGTCCCGATCGCTCGTGCTCTTCATGTCCCCCGTGATGGTCAACGGGTAGCTGCGGCCGGTCACGTCGTTGGCCGTGGTGCGGGAGTCGTTGGCCTCCACCTCGGTGTAGCTGGACCCACCGCCGGGCGGGGTGGTCGGCGGGGTGGAGCAGTCGGTCACCGGCGTGCCGCTGTACAGACTGCCGCTGGCCACTCCGTTGGTGACGCTCTTCAGGTAGTAGCCGCAGGTGGGCCGGTTGGCGAAGTCGTAGCTCTGGCCGCTGGTCAGTCGCCAGATCTTGAAGTTGGAGTAGGTCAGGGGTTGACCCGAGCCGGCCACCTCCGGCTGATGGTCGCCGAGCACCACGTATGCGCTGGGTCCGCTGAGGGTGGCCAGGCCGAAGCGGTCGATGAAGAGCGAGGCACCCTCCTCGACGCCCACGCCCCAGGCCTTGCCGCCGCTGGTCCGACCGTCCTTGACGGCACGGGCCACGAAGGCCATGAGCCGGCCCATCCGGTCCCGGGTGACGAAATGCGAGTCGTTGATGGTGTCGGCGTAGTTCGGCCAGCGGAACATGCCGGTGGTGAAGGTCATCGACGAGTCGTACGGGTTGCCGAGGGCGATGGAGGAGGTGGCGCTACCGCCGCAGGCGTCGTACACGATGTCGCTGTTGACATGGTGCCCGGCGCTGCCGCCGCCGACTCCGCCACCCTTGGCCACCACCGACTCGACGGACGCCTCCAGCGCGGTGCCCTTCCACGCCACGTACCGGCACTGGTCGCCGCCGGCGAAGTAGACGAACTCGGCGTTACGAATGTCGGTGTTGACCTGACTGTTGTTGCCGTCGCTGGCCGCGGTGAGGGTGAGCGTGGTGCAGGAGTTGACGCCGCTCAGCCCGGTGATCACGTCACATTCCGGGGTGCTGGAGCCCGAACCGGCGACGACCACCACGTCGATCGAGCCGGTGCCGCCGCGGATCGCGCCGATCGCCTGGTTCATCGTCGCGGTGATGATGCCGCCCGAGCCGTTCATCGTGTACGCCGGGCCGGACCAGCTGGCCCGGCTGACGTCCGTCGAGCTGCCCTGTCGGACCCGGGTGACCTGCGCGTGCGCGGCCGTCACCCCGATCGGAGCCACGGTCAGCATGGTGGCCGTGGTGACGAGCACCGCGAGCCGCTTACGGATGGGGTTGCGGGAAGGGGACATGGGCACCTCCGAGGGGCCACGGATCGATGAAACAGAAGTTACATCCATTGCGCTCACTGCTCAATAAGTAACTTCTGTTACATCGCCGTGTCGGGTAGGCATTGCCCGGACGAGCGGTATGACTCCAAGTCATATTTATGACCCAGAGTCATACCGCTCGTCGTGGCAGGTGCCCGGCGGGCCGACCGAGCGTCAGACCGGACGGATGCCGATCACCGCGTCGACGAACGAGGTCGTCGATGTCGCCCGATACCCGGCGAAGCCACGACCCCGGGTCACCTCGGCGGCGAACTGCGGGTCCTTCTCGTACGACGTGCCCGACGTCGACACGCAACCGGCCTGGTCGACAAGCCCTTCGGCGAGCCCGACCAGCGCGTAGTCGTAGAAGACGTCGTCCGAGGCCGGGACGGTGCACTCACCGGCGGCCGGAGCCACCCGCTGCTTGCCCGGCGCGACCACGGGCTGCCAGCGATCCGACCGGTACCGGTCACCCGAGGTGAGCCGGCTCCACCGAACCCCCTCGATCCCCCAGACCGCCGAGCCGGTCACCCGCGCCCGGCGCAGGTCCAATACGCTCACTCCCCGCGTGCCGAGGACGCGCAGCGCCTGGTGCCGCGTGCCGACCCCGGTCACCTCCAACGCGGTGTTCTCGTCCAGACCGAACACCCGGTCGTGCCGGGTGTCCGCGGCCAGCCGGATCGACCGGGCCTCCCGGCCCCGCCGCGAGAAGTGGGTGTCGAGCAACCCGTCGGTGAAGAACCCGAAACCGCCAGTGGGCAGGTAGGCCAGAACACCGGCATCCTCGAAGTAGCCGGGCTGGGCGCCATCGCGCAGGCCCGGCTCGGTGGAGCCACCGGTGATCATGTCGCGACCGGCCATGATCTGCGCGCCCGCGCTGGTCCCGGCGACCACCGCGCCGCCCCGGAGCTTGCGCCGCACCGCCGCCAACACCGGGGTGTCCCGCTGCGCCGTCCCCCTGGTCATCGTGGTGACGTAGCGGTACTGGTCGCCTCCGCCGAAGAAGAAGCCGGTCATCGAGTCGATCTGCCGGACCACGGCCGGGTCCTCGGCCGCGCCCGGCCGGTCCAGGTCGATCGGGATCCACTGCGCGTCGGCCACCCCGTAGTTCCGGAACAGCTCGGTGTAGTAGTCGCCGTTGCAGACGCTGTTGTTGCAGTCCGGGGTGCCCGCGTCCGGGTCCTCGGACGGCACCGGGGCGGCCGCGGTGAAGATGCCGATCCGGGCCTTGCCGGCGCCGCCGGCCAGCCGGACGATGTCGCCGTAGACGGCGGCGTTGTCGTCGGCGAGCCCGCCACCGACAAGGACCAGACTGCCGCCACTGGAGTGGGACGGATGGGCCGAGGCCGGTGCCGCGGCCAGCGGGACGCTCAGCGCCACCGCCGTGCACGCGCCGAGCCCGAGAGTCAGCAGGCGGTTCAAGGGCATGACTGCTCCTCACTGGAAACCGTGAGGGCGGGCCGAGAGGAAGCGTACGGCAGCGTCCCGACCTGGACAACAGCCTCGTCGTCGAATACATCGGCGACCGTAGGTTTGCCGATCCCACCCACCGCACTCCGGCCGGCGCATAATCCGCGCGGGCGACGGCCAGCGATTCGGGTGTCGCGGCGCGACCGACCGGGTACCGATCTCGTCGAGATCGAGGAGGACCGACATGGCCGCAGAGGAACCCGGACCGACAGGCGGCCCCGGGCCGCGCCAGACCTGGACGGCACTGCCGTGGCTGGTCCGAACCGCGGTGTTGTGGAGCGCCTGCCTGGTGGTGATCGCCGCCGGGCTCTATCTGCTGGGCCGGGTCGCCGTCCTGTTGGCGCCGCTGGCGATCGCGCTGGCCGCCACCATCTTCCTCACCGCGCTACTCGATCCGGTTCTGCTGCTGTTGCGCCGGCTGCGCCTGCCGGCGGCGCTGGCCGCGCTCTGCACCGTACTGCTGCTGCTCGGCATCCTGGTCGGCGTCGGCGCTCTGGTGTGGAACCTGACCGCCAGCCAGTTCGATCAGCTCAGCCAGGAGCTGACGCAGGGGGTCGAACGCAGCCGGGACTTCGTGACGTCCACGCTGCCGGTCACCGACGCACAGCTGGACCGGCTGGTCGACCAGGCCCGGGAGGGCCTCAGTGGTAGCTCTCCGGACCCGGTGGCCGGCGCCCGGACCGCCACGGAGGTGTTCGGCTCCGCGCTGCTGGCGCTGGTGCTGCTCTTCTTCCTGCTCAAGGATGGCCGGTCGATGTGGCACTGGGTGCTGTCCCGGGTGTCCGGCCAGAACCGGCCCGTGCTGGCCGAGGCCGGCCGGGCCGGATGGCAGACGCTCGGCGCGTACAGCCGGGGCACCATGTTCATCGCCGCGGTCGACGCGCTGGGCATCGGGCTGGCGCTGGTGGTGCTGCGGGTGCCACTCGCCCTGCCGCTGGCGTTGATCACCTTCCTCGGCGGGTTCGTGCCGATCATCGGAGCGACGGTGGCCGGCGCGGTGGCGGTGCTGGTGGCGCTGGCCGCGAACGGTCCCACCACCGCGCTGCTCACCCTCGCGGCGGTGATCGCCGTGCAGCAGATCGAGGGGAACCTGCTGGAGCCGCTGGTCATGAAGCGGCAGGTCCGGCTGCATCCGGCGGTGATCCTGGTGGCGGTCACCGCGGGCACGCTGATCGCGGGGATCGCCGGCGCATTCGTCAGCGTCCCGATCACCGCCGTGCTCTGGCGGATCATCGACACCGTCCAGCAGCGCCGCTCGGCCTCGGCCCTGCTGCCCGCGGAGTGATCATCGGCTGAGCTGCGTGGTGAACCAGGCGCCGGCCTGGTCGGCGACCTGCTCAAGGGTGCCGGGCTCCTCGAAGAGATGGGTGGCGCCGGGGATCACCCGCAGTTGGCCGACCTCCCCCAGCTCGGCCAACGCCCGCTCGTTGAGCGCGATCACCTCTTCGTCCAGGCCACCGACCAACAGCAACGTCGGGGTACGCACCTGGGCCAGGGCCTCCCCGGCCAGATCCGGTCGACCACCCCGGCTGACCACGGCAGCCACCCGATCGGCGCGGGACGCCGCCGCGACCAGCGCAGCGGCCGCACCCGTGCTGGCACCGAACAGGCCGATCGGCACGTCACCGGCCGGACGCTCGACGGCCAGCCAGTCGATGATCCCGGCCAGCCGGCTGGCCAGCAGCCCGATGTCGAAGCGCAGTTCGGCGGTTCGGGCGTCCACCTCGTCCTCGGTCGGGGTGAGCAGGTCCGCAAGCACCGTGCCGAGCCCACTGTCGTTGAGCGTCCGGGCCACCGCCACGTTGCGCGGGCTGTGCCGGGAACTGCCGCTGCCGTGCGCGAACAGCACCACGCCGACCGGCTGGGCGGGCAGGGTCAGGTCAGCGGGGAGCTGGGCGTCCCCGACCGGAATCGTCACCGTGCTGCGCTGCTCGTCCATGCCCCCACCTCCGCGTGGCTCGCCGATGGTCCGGGTACCCAGCCCACCGCGCGGCACGCACGTTGACGACCGCGTCACCTCGGGCCGTGGGTCCACGGCCGCGTCACCTCGGGCCGTGGGCACGCCGCCGGGTCGCGTTTGCCCAATCGGGCGTCGGGTACGCGACGAGCGACCGCAGACCGTGTCGGCGCAGCCGCGCCCCGACGGATCGCGAGGATCGCATGGCCAAGCAGCAGATTTCCCGGCAGCAGCAGCTGACCGAGCAGGCCCAGCGGAAACAGGACGCCGAGCGCAATCAGGACGCCGGGGACCAGGATTTCGGAGACCAGGCCGCTTCCGCCCGGCTGCCCGACGACCCGAAGGCGGCGGCGCCCCGGGACGCGATCGGGCGCCCGTCAACCGGCGAGCCGGTCTGATCCACCGGGACGGCGAGCCGGTCTGATCCAGTGGCGCGCGCGGGCGGGCGGCGCGGAAACACTCCCGCCCCGCCCGTCACTGGTCGCGTTCGGGCAACCGCAGCAGCGGAGACCGGCCCGGTGGCTGCTCGGGCGGCGGGCCGGTCGGCTCGGCCGGCGGCACCGGCACCGTCACCGGCTCGTCGCAGGTCACCCGCAGCACCTGGTCGTGGTGACGCAGCTCCACCACGTCGTCCGGGCCGCCGTGCCGCAGCGAGTACGTCGTCTGGTGCGGTCGGACATCCACCCGCAACGCCAGCCCCCGCCACTGGAGTGAGAACTCCAACCGGCTGAGTCGGCTGGAGAGCCGGGGCGCGAAGGACAGCTCGCCGTCGTGGTCCCGCAGACCGCCGAACCCGCTGACCAGGGCGAGCCACGCGCCGGCCAACGACGCCATGTGCACGCCGTCGCGGGTGTTCTCGTTGAGGTCGTGCAGGTCCATCAGCGCGGCCTCACGCAGGTAGGCGTGCGCGAGTTCCGGGTGGCCCACCTCGGCGGCGAGCACCGACTGGGTGCACGCCGACAACGACGAGTCGCGTACGGTGCGGCGCTCGTAGTAGAGGAAGTTGCGCACCTTTTCCTCGGGGGTGAAGGCGTCCCCCCGCCAGTGCATGGCGAGGACCAGGTCGGCCTGCTTCACCACCTGCTTGCGGTACAGCTCGAAGTACGGGTAGTGCAGCAGCAGCGGGTACTTCTCCACCGGTGTGTGCGTGAAGTCCCACTCCTGGAGTCGGGTGAAGCCCTCCACCTGTTGGTGGACGTCGAGCTCCTCGTCGTACGGGACGTGCATGGAGGTGGCGGCGTCCCGCCAGCTCGCGGCCTCCTCGTCGGTGACCCCGAGGTGGAGTGCCTCGTCCCGGTAGCGCATCACCACGTCGGCGGCGGCGAGCAGGTTCCGCTGCGCCATCAGGTTGGTGTAGACGTTGTCGTTCTTCACGGCGGTGTACTCGTCCGGGCCGGTGACACCGTCGATGTGGAACTGCCCGTGCCGGTCGTGGTGGCCGATCGAGCGCCACAGCCGGGCGGTTTCCACCAGCAGCTCCAGCCCGATCTCCCGTTCCAGCTGGGTGTCCCCGGTGACCATCACGTAGCGGCGCATCGCGTCGGCGATGTCGGCGGCGATGTGGAAGGCCGCCGTGCCGGCCGGCCAGTAGCCGGATGATTCCGGGCCCTCGATGGTTCGCCAGGGGAATGCGGCGCCCCGAAGGTTGAGCGTCTCGGCACGTTCCTTCGCCGAATCGAGCGTGCTGTGCCGCCACTGCAACGCGCTGCGCACCGCGCTGGGCTGGGTGTACGTGAGCACCGGCAGGACGAACATCTCGGTGTCCCAGAAGGCGTGACCGTCGTAACCGGGGCCGGTCAGCCCCTTCGCCGAAATCGGTCGCTGCTCGGCGCGCGCACCGGCCTGCAACACGTGGAAGAGACCGAACCGGACCGCCTGCTGCACCTCGGGGTCGCCCTCGACCAGCACGTCGGAGGCGTCCCAGAACGCGTCGAGGTAGTTGCGCTGCTCCCGGTGGAGCCCGTCCCACCCGTCCAGCCGGGCGCCGGCCAGTGCCGCGCCGACCTGGTCGCGCAGCGCCGGCAGGGACCGGCGGCTCGACCAGCTGTACGTCAGATACTTGATCACGCGCAGCTTCTCGCCGGGCTGGAGCACGCAGGCGACGGTGGTACGCACCCAGTTTTGGTATCCCTCGGACTCGATGGTGGTGTGGTCCGGGCCGTGCACCTCGTGCTCCATGGCGGCGGCGACGCGCAGGCCGGAAACCTTGGTGCGGTGGATCAACTGCCCGCCGTCGGGGGTGGTCAGCTCCTCCTCGGCCTGGAGCGGCGACTCCAGCACCGCCGCGACCCGGGGGTCGTTGCTCTGCGCGGGCAGCGACTCGTTGGCCACCAACTCGGACTGGACGATCAGCCGCAGTGGGCAGTCGACGGCCTCCACCTCGTAGCTGATGGCGGCCACGGACCGCTGGGTGAACGACACGAGGCGGGTGCTGCGGACCTTGACCTCCCGGCCGGCGGGCGAGCGCCAGTGCAGCTCCCGGTGCAGCGTGCCGGCTCGCAGGTCGAGGATCCGCTCGTGGGCGAGCAACTCTCCGTACCGCACGTCGAGCGGTTCGTCGTCGACGAGCAGCCGGATCAGCTTGCCGTTGGTGACGTTGACGATGGTCTGACCGGACTCGGGGAAGCCGTAGCCCGCCTCCGCGTACGGCAGCGGCCGCAGTTCGTAGAACGAGTTGAGGTAGGTGCCGGGCAGGCCGTGCGGCTCGCCCTCGTCGAGGTTGCCGCGCAGCCCGATGTGCCCGTTGGACAGCGCGAAGACCGACTCCGACTGGGCCAGTACGTCCATGTCCAGCCGGGTCTCCCGGACGTGCCACGGCTCGACCGGGTAGGCGCGCTCCCGGATCACGCGGGGCCTCGTCCGGCGGCGCGCGGGTCGGCGGCGGTGCGGGCCGGCGTTGGCGGGTCGGCGCGGTCGAGCAGGTCGGCGAGGTCCGTCACCACGATGTCGGCGCCGTGGGCGAGCAACTCGTCGGCCTGCCCGACCCGGTCGACGCCGACCACGAAGCCGAAGCCACCGGCGCGGCCGGCGGCCACCCCGGAGAGCGCGTCCTCGAAGACGGCGGCCTGGGTCGGGTCGACGCCGAGCAGCTTGGCCCCGGCGAGGAAGGAATCCGGGTGGGGCTTGCCGCGCAGCCCCTGAGCGCGGGCGACCAGCCCGTCCACCCGGGCCTGCACCAGCGGCTCCAGCCCGGCGGCGGCGACCACCTCACCCCCGTTCGCGCTCGCGGTGACCACGGCTCGGCGCAGCCCGGCGGCGGTCGCCGCCTTCAGGTACCGCACCGAGCCCGGGTAGACCTCGACGCCGGCGGTCCGCAGCCGTTGCAGCAGCAGGACGTTCTTGCGGTTGCCCAGGCCGTTGACGGTCTCGGCCTCCGGCGGGTCGTCCGGGCCGCCCTCGGGCAGCACGATCCCGCGGGAGGCGAGGAAGGATCGGACGCCGTCGGCGCGGGGCCGGCCGTCGACGTAGCGGTTGTAGTCCGGGCCCGGATCGAAGGCTTGGAACGGTTCACCGGAGGCTGTGGCGCGCTGGCGGAGGAACTCGTCGAACGTCTGCGCCCAGGCGGCGCTGTGGACCCGGGCGGTCTGCGTCAGCACACCGTCCAGATCGAAGAGACAGGCGGTCACGTGAGCAGGTAGGCCCAGCACGGTACGAATCTATCCACCCTGCTGGGCCCACAAACGCATTTCGCCCCCCTGAGGCGGTTCAGTTCGGGCGCAGTGTCCAGATCACGGTCATTTCCGAGGTTGGCTTGCCATCCTCGGTGGCGATCTCCACAGCGACCGGGAATTCCGGCCGCCGCCCGGCGGTCAGCTCCTCGATCACCTCGGCCGCCGGCCGGCCGAGTCGGGCGGTGGCCAGCACCGGACCCATGGCGAGTTTCCGGTAGGCGATCTCGGCGCGGACGGCCAACGGCACGGCCCGGTCGAGCAGCTGCCCGAAGGCGGCCAGCACGACCGCGCCGGAGGCCGTCTCGCCGAGGGTGAACATGGCCCCGGCGTGCGGCCCCCCGACGTGGTTGTGGGTGGCCGGCGAGTCGGGCAGCCGGACGACTGCCCGTACGCCGCCCTCCGCCTCGGGTGCCACCTCGACGAACTCGATGCCGAGCGTACGAGCGAACGGCACCGCTTCCAGCATGCCGGCCGCCACCTGGCGGGAGTCGATAGTCATGGCCTGACGTTACTAACCGGTAACCAGACCGGCAACCAGGGACTTCCGCCAGCAGGGCAGGCTCAGAGGTTGGCGATGGTGCGCAGGATCTCCGCGTAGAAGTTGCCGTCGATGCTGCGGAAGAAGGAGAAGTCCTGCCCCGGGTCCCCGAAGAACGGGCGCAGCGTCCACGCCAGTTGGGTACCGACGAAACCGAAGAGCAGGATCCAGATGTAGAGCAGGGTCATGCTGGCCGGTCGCTGCGTCGGCTCGCCGCGTCGGACGGGCGGGGTACTCCACGGGCGTTGCGCCGCGTACCCGGGTGGCAGCGTGCCCGGCGGGAACGAGGCACCGGCCGGCTGCCCGGGCCACTGCGTCGGAACCTGGGCCGGGGCCTGGGCCGGAGCTGGCGCGGTGGTCACGGCGCCGTTCGACGTCGACTCGGCCACCGCGGCTCCGGCCGGCACGGCGACCGGCTCGGCGCCCTGACCGGCTGCCGGCGCGGCGACCGGAGTCGCCCCGGCCGGCGCGGCCTGGACCGGCGTATGGGCCTTGCCCTGCTCGTCGACAGTGGCGTTGGTGGCCTCCGGCGCGAGCAGGCCGTGGTCGTTGAGAACCTGCATCCCGCTGGTCAGGAAACGCAACCCGACCAGAGCCGACAGGGTCAGGATCGCCACGTTGAGCAGCTTGAAGAACCCGTAGTCGTTGGCGGTGATCAGGAAGAAGAGACTGATCGGCGCGAACGCCACCGCGAGCATCGAGGTGACCGTGATCGCCACCATCACCAGCGCCAACGACTGCCGCACCGAGAGCCGGGCGCCGAAGACCAGGTTGAACAGGTAGAGCGTGGGGAGGCAGATGGCAAGCGTGACCAGGAACAGCAGTGGCAGCTTCAGCGCCGAGGTCAGCGCCATCAGCGGGCTGTGGAAGAAGCCCAGCACCGCCCCGTAACAGGCCAACGCGATGGCGGAGCTGGCCAGCATCCGCCCGGTCAGCGCATTGAGGTCGCGCTCGGCCACGATCTGCTGCCAGATGCCCTGGCGGTCGCGCAGGATGCGCTCGATGACGAGCGGGCTGGGACGGTCACCCGACACGGGCGCACCCCTCTCGGTGGTCTTTCACAGTGGACTGGGTGGGCAGACGGTAGGACACCGGACGCCGGCCCGCCACCCCGCTCCGGCGCGTCGTCAGCGCCAACCCACGTCGATCCGGTCGCCACGCTCGTCGAAGAAGTGCAGCGCATCCATCCGTACCGAGACGGCGAGCGGGTGACCGGCGCTGACCGCCGGGTACGGCGCCAGCCGCACCGCCAGCTCCGCCGGGCGCCGGTGGTGCCGGCCCGGATCGGGGAGCACGCTGGTCTGGACACCACTGGCCGGGGCTTCCTGCGCCTCCACCGGCTTGCCGGTGAGCCGCTGCATCACCGAACCGAACCGGCGCAGGCCGCGCTGGCCGACCGGCGGCGGTTCGAGAGGCGCGCCCATCTCGTCGACCACGATCGCGGTCGCGCCGATGTCGAGGAACGCCAGCGACTCGTGCCCGTGATGCTCCAGGTAGCGGATCCGCCCGCGCAGCACGTCGCCGGGGCTGTCCGGTGCGACCGGAGTGAGCGCCTCGGCCCGCATGCCAACCACGATCCGCTCACCGTGGTAGTGCGCCACCGCCCGACTGCGGATGTCGTTCCAGGGCAGGTAGAGCGACTGGTCACCGAGGTTGAGCGTGACGTACCGGTCGAGATGGACGTAGACCGACGCCTCCAGCAGGTTCATCCGTGGGCTGCCCAGGAACGCGGCCACATAGAGCGTCGCCGGCCGGCCGTACACCTGGGTCGGGGTGCCCACGTCCTGGAGCACGCCGCGCCGCATGATGGCCACCCGGTCGGCCATGGTGAGTGCCTCGGCCTGGTCGTGCGTGACGTAGACGGTGGTGACGCCCAGCTCACGGGTCAGGCCCGAGATCTCCGCGCGCAGCTCGGCGCGGAGACCGCTGTCCAGGTTGGACAGTGGCTCGTCCATGAGGAACAGGCCGGGTCGGCGGACGATCGCGCGGCCCATCGCCACCCGCTGCCGTTGCCCGCCGGAGAGCTGACCCGGCTTGCGGGCCAACACGTCCCCGATGCCCAGCGCGCTCGCCACGTCACTGACCCGCTCACCCCTCGGCTCGGGCTCGATCCCGGCCAGCCGCAGCGGAAACGCGATGTTGTCGCCAACGGTCATGTGCGGGTAGAGGGCGAAGTCCTGGAAGACCATCGCGATCTTGCGGTCTCGTGGAGGGAGGTCGTTGGCCAACTCCCCGTCGAGCATGACCGCTCCGGTGGTCGGGTCCTCCAACCCGGCGATCATTCGCAGCACTGTCGACTTGCCGCAGCCGGACGGCCCGAGCAGCACCATGAACTCGCCGTCGTTGACATCGAGATTGATGCTGTCGACGGCAACCGTGCCGTCCCGGAAGACCTTGGTCACATCCTTGAGCGTGACGGTGCTCACCGTCTTCCCCCCCAGCGCGTCGGCCGAACCCCCCAAGACTGTGACCAGGATCATTGGTTTCGGACATCGGGTAAACGTCTCATGTTCCATCGATGACGCTGCTATTACACGACAGAAGCGCCGATCAACAGCGGGTGCGCCGCTCGCCCGGCTCCCCGAGGAACACCCGGCGCACCACCCGCTCCGCCGCCCGGCCGTCGTCCAAGGTGCAGAACCGGGCCCGGAAGTGCTCGCGGGCCTTGGCCGCCGCGTCCGAGCGCACCGCGTCGGTCCGGAACAGGTCGAGCAGATCGGCGAAAGTGGCGGCTACCGCGCCCGGCGGTTCGGCCGTGACGTCGAAGTAGACCCCTCGGGTCAACCGGTACGCCTCCCAGTCCGGGGTGTAGAGCACGATCGGCCGATCCAGCACCGCATAGTCGAACATGGCCGACGAGTAGTCGGTGACCAGGACGTCCGCCACCAGGTAGAGATCCTCCACCCGTTGATGGCCGCTGACGTCGCGAACCCGCTCCCAGTCCTTCGGCTGACCGGGACGTCGATCACGGTCGTGGAAGTAGTGGCTGCGCATCAGCAACCGACCCGAATCACCCAGCGCCTGGACGAACCGGTCCGGGTCGAACGGCGGCCGGTAGCCGGGCAGGTGCTCGCGGTGCGTCGGGGCGTACAGGACGACAGGCTCGTCCGGGTCGAGGCCGAACTCCGCGCGGAGTCGACGCACCTCGTCCGGGCCGGCGGTGACCAGGCGGTCATTGCGCGGGTAACCCACCTCCAGGGTCGTGTAGTTGGCCGGGTACGCCCGATCCCACATCTGGGTGGAGAAGCTGTTGGCGCTGACGCTGTAGTCCCAGCGGTCCACCCGGCGCAGCAGCCCGGCGAAGTCCATCCGACCGGCACCGATCGGGTAGCGCTGCTGATCCAGCCCCATCACCTTGACCGGCGTGCCGTGGTGGGTCTGCAGGTGCACCTGCTCCGGTCGCTTCCGGACGAAGTCCGGATAGTTGACGTTGTTGACCAGCCAACGGGCGCGGGCGAGCACCCGGTAGTACGCCGGGGTGCCGGCCACCACGTACTCCACCCCGGCCGGCACGGCGTCCACCCGGTCCCGGCGCACCACCCACACCCCGCGCACCCCCGGTGCCAACCGGCGGGCCACCTCGTAGATGGCCGCCGGGTTGCACGAGTAACCCCGGAACCAGTACGCCGCGTACACCGCGAGCGTCGGGTCGACCGGCCGCCGCAACTCGGCCCGGTAGTACTCGCGCAGCAGCCCGTCGCGGGTCAGCAGGGCACCGCGCCGGGCGACCGGGCCGACCGTGCGACGAGCGGTGCGGGCCTGCCGGCGGGCGGCGTCGCGGGCCCGGCTGGCGGCCCGCAACGCGCTGAAGGTGCGCCACCGGCCGGAGGCGACGAGCTTGTGTTTGATCCCCTCGACCCCGTCCGGCGCCGGATAGCCGCCGGGCGGCAGCCAACGCTTGTAGTCGGCGGTGATCTGCGCGAAGAACGCCGGCCGTAACTCCGGAGCGATCCGCTGACCGTTGCCGAGCACGGTCAGGTAGTGCCAGATCATCCGTTCGAAGACCAGCGGCCGCAGGGCCTCCGTCGCCGGCCCCCAGGAATCCATCAGGTGGAAGACCCGGTGCCACTGCGGGAACACCTCGAAGTGCCGGTCACCCCGGGTCCGGGTGATCGCGCCGGCGCGGCGTTGCCGGTAGTTGACGCAGACCAGATCGAGTACGCCGATCCGTCGCGCGGCCATCAGCACCGGGTAGCTGAACGAGACGTCCTCGTACCAGCCGGGCGCGAAGCGCAGCCCCAGGTCGAGGAGGAACCCCCGACGGACCAGCCGGTTCCACGCGGTGTGCAGCAGGTGCATCGCCTCCGGCCGGTCCCGCAACCGGAAGGTCCCCGGGCCCGGCGATTCCGGAAACACCTCGACCATCGCGCTTTCGGTGACGGTGTCGTTCCAGTGGGTGCGGACGTGGTCGACGAGCAGGACGTCCGGACGGGTGGCCCGCAACCGCTCGGCGACCTCGGTCAGGCACTCCGGGGCCAGCCAGTCGTCGCCGTCGAGGAACCACACGTACTCGCCGACGGCCCGGTCCAGCCCGATGTTGCGGGCTGGACCGAGGCCGACGTTCTCCGACAGCCGGACCGAGCGGACCCGCTGGTCGCGGGCCGCGTACTCGTCGATGATGTCGCCGCTGGCGTCCGGCGAGCAGTCGTCGACGGCGATCACCTCGATGTCGGTCTCCGGTTGACCGAGGATGGAGTTCAGGCATTCCCGCAGGTATCCCTGCACCCGGAAGGCCGGCACCACGAAGCTGATCAGGGTCATCCGGCCGTCCCTCCGTCAGCGCGGCGCGGCACCTCCAGCGCCTGCGGGCGCCACCGACGCCGGCGCGCTACCGGCCGGTCGCACGAACCAGGCCAGGACGACGCTCACCACGAAGACCACGAGAAGGTACGCACCGAGTGTAGCCAGTCCGATACTCGCAATACCGGCGATCGCCGCGAGCGCCAGCAGCACCGAGCGCCCCTCCCAGCCCAGCGTCGCCGCGTGCAGCGGCGGTGCCGCCTGCCGCTTCTCCAGCCGGGCGGTCAGGTCGTAGTGGTGCACGGTGAGCACGAAGACGTACCCGAAGATCAGCCAGCCGGGCGCCGCACCGACCACCCCGACCGCGATGGCGAACAGGAACTCGGCGGCCCGCAACGCCGCGGGCACCAGCCAGTCCAGCGGACCGTTGTGCGCCGCCCCGGCGCCCAGGCCGCCGACCAGCAGCACCAGCAGCGCCACCGGCACCGCCCAGCGCAGCCCCTCGGGCTCGTCACTCAGCAGCGCGCCGACCAGCAGCACCGCCGGGCCGAGCGCGGCGATCACCGCCAGGGTCAGCGGGCCCATCGGGCGGACCACCGGCAACCACCGGGCCAACGGCCCGTCGTCGCGGTGCAGGGTGGCATCGACCGTGTCCAGCACCGGCACCCACATCCAGCGGGCCCGCAACGTCCGCAGCGCCCCGGTGTACGCGAACGCCAGCACCCCCCAGACCAGCACGGCGATCAGGCTGACCAGCGGGTTGAACAGCGCGACGGTCAGCGCGATCAGCGCCCACCGCTCCCCGATCGGGAAGACCACTGTTCGCTTCAGCCAGTACGACAGCGACCCGGTGTCCGCCTGCACCCGGGTCGACGCCGCGTTGAGCCGGTCACCGATCCCGCCGCTGGCCCCCGTGGCCGTACGCGGTCGACGGGCCGCCTCGTCGTGCAGCACCCCGTACCAGGTGTCGGTCATGTGCCGGACGGTCTGCAACGTCATCGCGGCGATGGCGAGGGCCCACCCGTTGCCCAGCCCGGCGTGGCTCACCCCGAAGCCCAGCCCGGCGTAGACCAGGTACTCCTTGGCCCGGTCCGCCATGGTGTCCAGCCAGCCACCCCAGGCGCTGAAGTGCCGGGTGTAGCGGGCCAGCTGGCCGTCCACGCAGTCCAGCACGAAGCCGAGGTAGAGCAGCACCGCGCCACCGACCAGCGCGGGTCGCCCGCCGACCCCGAACAGCACCGCCGCGCCCAACGCGAACAGCACCGAGATCACCGTCACCCCGGTCGGGGTGAGCCGGAGCCGGGCGGCAAGCCGGACCAGGTACGGCGACCAGGTGCTGACGAAGTAGGTGGAGAAGAAGTCGTCCTTCTCCTTCACCGAGAGCCGCAGCTCGGCCCGGTCCTCGTCGACAGCGGTCACCGCCGCCTCGGCAGCGGTCAGCCCGGCGGTGTCCTCGACCCGGTGGGCGACGAGCAGGCGTACCCGCTGGGCGAAGATCAGGGTGCCGAGCGCCGCGAGGCCCGCGAAGAGCCGGTCCACGGCGGACCCGGGGCCACCGGCCGCGACCGACCCACCGGCCCCGACCCCGCCGGTCGCCGGCAGCGGCGCCACGTCGCCGGTCGGACCGATCGGGGCAGCGACGGGGAGCATCCCGGACGCGGCGGCCCGAGCGGCGGCGGCGAGGGTCGGCAGGTCGTCCACGCCGACCCGCAGTGCGCCGCCGAACACGCCGGTGGCGTCACCGTCGAGGGCGTTCAACGCGCCGGCGTCGACCACCTGGCCGCGTTCCTCCCGCACCGCGGTCCGACCGGGCACCGGCGCGTCGCCGAGCACCAGCGCCACAGTGGGACCGACCGGGCTGGTGGCCAGGTGCCGCAGCACGGCCGTGTGCGCGACCAGGTCCGTGCCGGTGATCAGCACCGGAGCGGTAGCGGTGGCGACCAGGTCGGACAGCTCGTCCAGGTTGGCGGCGAAACGCACCTCGTCCGCTCCGGCCAGCCGCAACTGGGCGGCCAGGCGGTCGGCCAGCGGTTCGCCGGTCGCAGTGGTCAGGCCCGCCGCGGACGTCCCGGCGGCGAGCACGATCGCGAGCGTCACCGCGGGACCGCGGCGTGGTACGCGTCGAGCGCCTCGGCGATGGTGCCGTCGAGCGTCAACCGGCCCGCGTCGAGGTACAACCCCCGACGGCAGAACCGGGTCAGGTCCTTTTCGTTGTGTGACACCAACACCAGCGTGCGCCCCTCCCCGAGCAGACGATCAATCGTCGCGTAACACTTCTTGCGGAACTCCGCGTCGCCGACCGCGGTCACCTCGTCCATCAGCAGGATCGGATGCGGCAGGTGCGAGATGATCGCGAAGCCCAGCCGTACCTTCATCCCGGACGAGTAGTGCCGCACCGACGTGTCGATGGCCCGTTCCACCTGTTCACCGGCGAACTCGACGATCTCGTCGAAGTGCCGCTTCAGGTAGCTCGTCGACAGTCCGTGCAGCCCACCGACCAGGTGCAGGTTCTCCCGCCCGGTCAGGTCGTTGGAGAAACCCGCGGACAACTCCAGCAGCGGAGCCACCGCGCCGCGCACCCGGATGTCGCCCTCATCGGGAATCAGCACCCCGGCGATCAGCCGCAGCAGGGTGCTCTTGCCGGTGCCGTTGCGCCCGATCACCCCGACCGTCTCCCCCGGCTCGACGGTGAACGACACGTCGCGCAGCGGCCAGAACTGGCCGGGCAGCGCACCGCGCCCACCCCGGTGGATGAACAGCTCCCGCAGCCGCAGCTGGCGGCGACGGTTACGGACGAACCGGATGCCCAGGCCGTCCGCCTCGATGATCGGCGCGGCCACCCTCAGAGCTCCTTGAGCACGGCGGGCTCCAACCGGCGGAACGACCACCAACCGGCGGCCAGCACCAGCAGGCTGCCGACGATCGTGGTGACGAGCAGCCGGGTGTCCGGGAACTCGTCCGGGTACCAGATCGCGTGGTGCAGCTGGAAGATCCCGACCAGCGGATTCAGCTCGTACACCACCTTCAGCCAGTGCGGCAGGCCGGACTCCCGGACCAGGCTGAGCGGATAGATGATCGGCGTGGCGTAGAAGAGCACCCGGATGAACAGCCGCATCAACCGTTCCACGTCGCGCATCAGCACGTTCCAGGCCGATAGCAACAGGGCGAGCCCGATCAACAGGACGGCCTGCACGGCCACCGCCAGCGGCAGGGCGAGCAGCGACCAACCGGGGTGGATCCGCCCGTGCGCCGCGTAGATCACCGCGATGGCGATCAGGATCGGCAGGCCGGCCGCGTACTCGGCGAACCGGCCGGTGACCCGGCCGATCGGAAAGACCTGACGCGGCACGTTCATCGTGGTGATCAGCCGGGACTGGCCGGTCAACGCGTTCGTCGCCTCACTCAACGCCGAACTGGTCCACATCCAGGCGAAGATGCCGGTGATCAGGAACAACGGGTACGACCCGGCCGCCTCACCGAGGTGCCGACCGGTGTCGCGGGAGTAG
Source organism: Micromonospora sp. NPDC005220 (assembly GCF_040607895.1). Classification (NCBI taxonomy): domain Bacteria; kingdom Bacillati; phylum Actinomycetota; class Actinomycetes; order Micromonosporales; family Micromonosporaceae; genus Micromonospora; species Micromonospora sp. NPDC005220. Next base: position 1,924 of record NZ_JBEXHP010000082.1, on the reverse strand, counting down.
AGCACCCCGAAGACGAACCAGTAGATGGCGCCCATACCGAGCGGCTCGATCAAGGACCAGAAGTAGCCAAGCACCGACTGCTGGTACTTGACCGCCAGATCCCGCCTGACCAGGATGCGCAGCGAGTTGCGGTGCGACCACAACGCCGCGACGCCAGAGGTCACCGCAGCCTCCCGCCTCCTGAAACGGACGACAGGTTAGCAGTCGGTGAACGAATGCCCCGAATCGGCCGGACTCAGCACTCGATCACGTTGACGGCCAGACCGCCACGCGCCGTCTCCTTGTACTTGACCTTCATGTCTGCGCCCGTCTCCCGCATGGTCTTGATGACCTTGTCCAGCGACACCTTGTGCACACCGTCGCCGCGCAGCGCCAGCCGGGCAGCCGTGATCGCCTTGATGCTAGCCACCGCGTTCCGCTCGATGCAGGGGATCTGCACCAGGCCACCCACCGGGTCACAGGTCAACCCGAGGTTGTGCTCCATCCCGATCTCGGCCGCGTTCTCCACCTGCTCCGGGGTGCCACCGAGCACCTCGGCCAGCCCCGCCGCCGCCATCGAGCACGCCGAACCGACCTCACCCTGGCAGCCCACCTCGGCGCCCGAGATCGAGGCGTTCTCCTTGAACAACACACCGATCGCGCCGGCCGTCAACAGGAACCGCACCACGCCGTCGTCGTCGGCGTTGTCGATGAAGCGGCTGTAGTAGTGCAGCACCGCCGGAATGATCCCGGCCGCGCCGTTGGTCGGCGCGGTGACCACCCGACCGCCCGCCGCGTTCTCCTCATTGACCGCGAGGGCGAACAGCGTCACCCAGTCCATCACGTGCAGCGGATCAGCCGACCCGACCTCCGCCTCCAGGCCGCGCCGCAGCTCCGCCGCGCGCCGCCGGACCTTCAACCCCCCAGGGAGTACGCCGTCCCGCTCGCAGCCCTGCCGCACGCACTCCTGCATCACCCGCCAGATCTCCAGCAGGCCAGCCCGGATGTCCGCCTCGCTGCGCCAGGAACGCTCGTTGGCCAGCATCACCTCACTGATCGACAGACCGGTGCGGGTGGTGACGTCGAGCAGTTGCGCCCCGGTCAGGAAGGGATACCGCACCGCCGTGCTGTCCGGCTTGATCCGGTCCGCGCCGGCCGCCGCCTCGTCCACCACGAACCCGCCACCGACGGAGTAGTAGGTACGGCTGCGCAGCTCGGCACCGGCCCCGTCGTACGCCACGAAGGTCATCCCGTTCGGGTGGTACGGCAACGACCGGCGACGGTGCAGCGTCAGATCCCGATCCGGGTCAAAGTCGATCTCGTGCGCGTCCAGGATGTTGATCCGCCGCTCGGCCCGGATCCGCTCCACCCGAGGCCCGACAGTGTCCGTGTCGACCGTCTCCGGGGACTCGCCGGCCAACCCGAGCAGCACCGCCCGGTCACTGCCGTGGCCATGCCCGGTGGCACCCAGCGAACCGAACAACTCGGCCTGCACCCGCGCCGTGTCCGTGAGCAACCCGTCGGCCTTGAGCCCGCCAACGAACGTCCGCGCGGCCCGCATCGGCCCCACCGTGTGCGAGCTGGACGGCCCGATACCAACGCTGAAGAGGTCGAAAACACTGATCATGGCTGCGCTTCCTCGCCGTCGTCCCGGCGTACGGGACCCGGCCGGGTCGTGACCACCGATCTGGCGGCCCCGCTGTGACCGTCCGGGGTATGGGTGCCGGCCCTCCGGGGTGTGGAAGGCCGATCAGCCAGCCTACCCGCCCAGCTCACCGCCCACCCGGTCCGGGACGTGAACACCCAACCACCGTCTCCCGCCCACACCCGCCTCCCCACCCTGCCCGCCGCCCCCCGCCCGCCGCCCGCCGCCCGCCGCCCCCCGCCCCCCGCCCGCGCCCCCCAGCCCCCCCACCGGCTGGCCGCCCCGGCCGCGGCACACGAC
>NZ_JBEXHP010000081.1:0-27899 GCF_040607895.1 Micromonospora sp. NPDC005220 | reverse complement strand
CGCGGCGCGGGGCGGGCGGGGCGCGGCGCGGCGCGGGCGCGGCGCGGACGGGGCGCGGCGCGGACGGGGCGCGGCGCGGAGGGGGCGCGGGCTGGGTGAGGGCCTCACGGGACCGTTGAAGTCTTTTCGACATCGGCTATTGACGTCGCCGTAACAGGTGGCCTAGCGTCCTGTCGAACCGCTTCGTCGAAACGCTTCGACGAAGTCTCGGGAGCGGTCCCACCCCAGGCCGGAGGAGGTGTGCGGTGGCCACCATGCACGACGTCGCCCGCCTCGCCCAGGTCTCGGTCAGCACCGTCTCGTACGTGCTCACCGGCACCCGGCCGATCTCGCAGGCAACCCGCAACAAGGTGCTCGCCGCGATGGCGCAGCTCGACTACCAGCCAAACGCGATGGCCCGAGGGTTGGCCAGTCGCCGCAGCCGCATCCTCGGCCTGCTGATGCCGATGGACGAACGCGGCCTCGGCGCCACCGAGACCGCCTTCGTCACCGGTGCCGCCGCCGCGGCCAGCGCCGCCGGCTACCACCTGGTGCTCTCGCCGGTCGGCGGGGGCGACCTCGACGACCTGCGTCGGCTGGCCAGCCAGCGGATGCTCGACGGGGTCGTGCTGATGGAGGTCCAGCTGGCTGACGAGCGGGTCACCGTGCTCCAGGAGGCGGGGGTTCCGCTGGTGCTGATCGGCCGCACCGGCGACACCAGCACGCTCTCCTACGTCGACATCGACTTCGATCAGACCGTCCGGGAGGCCGTCGCGCACCTGGTCGGCCTCGGGCACCGGCGGATCGTCTACGTCAACCACTCGGCCGCCACGCTGGCCACCGGTTACGGGCCCGCGCTGCGTACCCGGGACGCCTTCACCGCGGCGATGACCGGGCACGGCCTGGAGCCGGTGATGATCGCGGCCGAGGACAGCGCCGCCGGCGGGCGGGCCGCGCTGGCCGCCGCGTTCGCGCAGGCCCCGGAGTTGACAGCGGTGTTGGCCATGAACGAGACGGCGATTTTCGGCATCCTCGGCGAGTTGACCGGCCGCGGGTTGTCGGTGCCCGACGACGTCTCCGTCGTCTCGATGGTCACCTCGCCGCAGGTCGCCGAGTTGGCCACCCCGGCGCTGACCGCGATGACGTCACCCGGTTCGGCGCTCGGCCGGATCGCGATCGAGGCGCTGACCCGCCACCTGGACGGCCCAGCAGACCTTCGTCACCAGCAACTGCTGCCGTGCGCGCTGGAGATCCGGGGCTCGACCGCCGCGCCACGAAGCCGCCAGCCCGTGGGGGCCGACAAGTAAATGGCCCGCCGCCGCGCTGCAACGCGACGACGGGCCCCGTGAAGTACCGGCTAGTACTCAACGAGGAGGATGGTAATGCAGCGATTCCACCGGCTTGTCGCCGCGATCGCCCTGGCGGCGACCGCGACGACCACCGTGGCCGCCTGCGGCGGTGGCGACAACGGGGACAACAGCGACGCCAAGGTTCTGAAGCTCTGGCACTACGAGAGCGAGAACAGCGCCATGGGGGTCGGCTGGGACCGGGCGATCGAGATCTTCAAGTCCGAGCACCCGGGCGTCGAGGTGCGCTTCGAGCGCAAGGCGTTCGAGCAGATCCAGCAGAACGCGGGCATGATCATCAACTCGTCCGAGGGCCCGGACATCATGGAGTACAACAAGGGCAACGCCACCGCCGGGCTGCTCTCCTCCCAGGGTCTGCTGGCCGACCTGAGCAGTGAGGCCGACAAGCGCGGCTGGGCCGGCAAGCTCAGCCCCAGCCTGCAGACCACCGCCCGGTACAGCGACAAGGGCGTGATGGGCTCCGGCAAGTGGTTCGGTGTGCCGAACTACGGCGAGTACGTCACTGTTTACTACAACAAGGACCTGTTCCGGAGCAACGGCGTGAAGGTCCCGACCACCATGGCCGAGATGACCGCCGCGATGGACACCTTCGTCAGCAAGGGCGTCACCCCGCTGGGCATGGCCGGCGCCGAGTACCCGGCCGGGCAGCTCTTCTACCAGCTCGCCCTCTCCAAGGGCGACCGGCAGTTCGTCGACAACTACCAGCTCTACAAGAACCCGGTCGACTTCACTGCCGACCCGCTCAAGTACGGCGCGGAGACCTTCGCCCAGTGGGTGCAGAAGGGCTACGTCGCGAAGAACTCGGCCAGCCTCAAGGCCGAGGACATGGGCACCGCCTTCATCGGCGGCAAGGTTCCGATGATCGTCTCGGGTAGCTGGTGGTACGGCCGGTTCAAGACCGAGATGAAGGCCAACTGGGACACCTTCCTCTTCCCGGGCAACACGCTGCAGGCCGGTTCCTCCGGCAACCTCTGGGTGGTCCCGGAGAACAGCAAGGCCAAGAGCCTGGCGTACGACTTCATCGACATCACCCTGCGTCCGGAGATCCAGGACCTGATCGGCAACAACGGTGGTGTACCGGTGGCCGCTGACGCGTCCAAGATCAGCGACCCGAAGGACCGCAAGCTGATCGAGGACTTCAACACGGTCAGCAAGCAGGACGGGCTCGCCTTCTACCCGGACTGGCCGGTCCCCGGCTACTACGACGTGCTGGTCTCCGGCTTCCAGGGTCTGATCAACGGCTCGAAGACGCCCGACCAGGTGCTCGACACGATCGCCAAGCCGTACGCCGATGGCGTCAAGGAGATCACCGGCAAGTGACACGGCGAGCGGCGGGCGCGGCCGGCACGACCGGCGCGCCCGCCCGCCCCGTCGGGAAGGATCTTCCATGGCAGTCTCCGAGACGGTCGCCGCCACACCGCCGGCCGCGACCCCCACCCCGCCCGCGCCCAGCCGCCGACGCCGCGGACGCAACGCGGCGTACTGGCTCTACCTGCTCCCCGGAGCGGTGCTCTTTCTCCTGGTCATCGGCGCGCCGCTGGTCGGCACCCTGTATCTGTCGCTGACCAAGTGGTCCGGGATCGGCGACCCCCGGTGGGTCGGCCTGGACAACTACCAGCAGCTGCTGCAGGACGACGTGTTCTGGGCGTCGTTCCGCAACACCGTCTGGATGCTCGTCGCGATGGTGGTGGTGCCCACAGTGCTCGGGCTGCTGCTCGCCGCGGTGCTCTTCGACGTCATCGGCCGCCGGTTCAAGCCCCGCACCGCCGCCGCGCTGCGGGCCGCGTTCTACCTCCCGCAGGTGCTGCCCGTGGTGGTGGCCGGCATCGTCTGGGGCTGGATCCTCCGCCCCGACGGCGCGTTCAACAGCCTCCTCGACGCGGTCGGTCTCGGCGCGCTCCGCCACGACTGGCTCGGCGACCCGGGCACCGCCCTGCCGGCCGTGATGGCCGTGATGATCTGGGTGCAGATCGGCTACCCGGTGGTCGTCTTCATGGCGGCGTTGCAGCGGGTCGACCCCGAGCTGTACGAGGCGGCCGAGGTCGACGGCGCGAACTGGCTGCACCGGTTCCGGGCGATCACCCTCCCGCAGATCCGGCCGGAGACCTTCGTGGTCGCTCTGACCTGCACCATCGCCGCGTTGAAGGTGTTCGGGCCGATCTTCGCGTTGACCCGGGGCGGCCCGGACAACGCGACGAACGTGCCGTCGTACTTCGCGTACTACACGTTCTTCAAGAAACTGCAGGTCGGCTACGGCTCCGCGATCTCCACGGTGCTGACCCTGATCATCGTGGTGGTGGCCGGGATCTTCATCTGGATGCAGGCCCGCAGCGAGCGCCGGGACCGGGGGTTCTGACATGGTCGTCACGCTCACACCGAGCACCACACCGGTGACGCCGGCCCGGCCGGTACGCGATCGACACCACCGCGGCGTCAGCCGCTGGGTGGTGCTCGCCCTGGTCACCCTCGGCGCGCTCGTCATGCTGGTGCCGTTCGCGTTCATGCTGCTCAACGCGTTCAAGTCGCCCGGGGACTACTCGTCGGGTGGCCCGCTGAGCTGGCCGACGGAGTTCTACACCAAGGGTCTGCGCACGTACTGGACCGCTGTGAACTTCCCGCTCAAGTTCTGGAACTCGGCGATCATCGCCGGCTCCGTGGCCGTGCTCGGCGTGGCCGTGTCGCTGCTCAACGCGTACGCGCTGGGCATCGGCCGGGTCCGTGGCCGGCTGTGGATCGTCGGTCTCTTCCTGCTGGCCAACATGCTGCCGCAGGAGGCGCTGATCTACCCGCTGTACTACGTGGCGAAGCAGGTCGGCCTCTACAACACCCAGCTCTCGGTGATCATCATCTTCACCGTGATCCAGAGCGCGTTCGGCACCTACCTGCTCGCCTCGGTGCTGAGCACGTTTCCGCGCTCGCTGCTGGAGGCCGCCGCACTGGACGGCGCCGGCAAGTGGACGGTGCTGTGGCGGGTGGTCTTCCCCAACCTGAGGCCGACCCTCGCGGTGCTGCTCATCTTCTTCTTCATCTGGACGTGGAACGAGTTCCTCATCCCGCTGGTCATGCTGATCGACAACCAGACGCAGACCATTCCGGTCGCCCTCGCGTCGTTGCAGGGCGACCGGCTGATGGACGCCCCGACCACCAACGCCGGCGCGCTGATCAGCCTGGTGCCGGCCATCCTCTTCTTCCTCATCTTCCAGCGCACCCTGGCGCGCGGCATCACGGCAGGAGCCGAGAAGTGAAGTTCACCGACGGGTACTGGCAGCTGCGCCCCGGCGTCAGCGTCCTGCGACCCGGCATCGTCGAGTCGGTCGAGCCGGACGAGCGCGGCTTCACCGTCTTCGCACCGACCGGTCAGATCACCGGACGCGGCGACACCCTCAACCGCCCCCTGGTCACCGTCCGGTTCTTCTCCCCCGCCCCCGGCGTCATCGGGGTGACCATCGCCCACCACACCGGAGGGCTGCCCCGCGAGCCGCACTTCGGGCTGAGCACCGACGACACGCACCCGGTCACCGTCGACGTCACCGGGCTCAGCGCCACGCTGACCACCGGCGAGCTGACCGCGCGGGTCGCGCTGATCGACGGCTGGCGGGTCGACTTCCTGCACGGCGACCGGGTGATCACCGCGTCCACCGCGCGCAGCATCGGCGTCGTCACCGACGCCGAGGGCCGCCGGCACGTGCACGAACGGCTCGCCCTCGGTGTCGGTGAGACGGTGTACGGGCTGGGCGAGCGGTTCGGCCCGTTCGTCAAGAACGGGCAGACCGTCGACATCTGGAACGCCGACGGGGGCACCGCCAGCGAGCAGGCGTACAAGAACGTGCCGTTCTACCTCAGCAGCGCCGGCTACGGGGTCTTCGTGGACCACCCGGAGCACGTGTCGTTCGAGGTGGGCTCCGAGGTCGTCACGCAGACCCAGTTCAGCGTCGAGGGCCAGTCGCTGACCTACTACGTCATCGACGGGCCCCACCCGAAGGACGTGCTACGCCGGTACACCGCGCTCACCGGCCGGCCGGCCCGGATCCCCGCGTGGTCGTACGGCCTCTGGCTGTCCACCTCGTTCACCACCTCGTACGACGAGAAGACAGTGACCGAGTTCGTCGACGGGATGGCCGAGCGCGGACTGCCGCTGTCGGTGTTCCACTTCGACTGCTTCTGGATGCGCCAGTTCCACTGGGTCGACTTCATCTGGGACCCGGCGACCTTCCCCGACCCGGAGGGGATGCTGCGCCGGCTGCACGAGCGTGACCTGAAGGTGTGCGTCTGGATCAACCCGTACATCGCGCAGCGCTCGTACCTCTTCGAGGAGGGCCGCGAGGCCGGTTACCTGGTGCGCAACCCGGACGGCTCGGTCTGGCAGTGGGACAAGTGGCAGGCCGGCATGGCGCTTGTCGACTTCACCAACCCGGACGCGGTCAGCTGGTTCACCGGCAAGCTCAAGGCACTGCTGGACATGGGCGTCGACTGCTTCAAGACCGACTTCGGTGAGCGCATCCCGACCGACGTGGTGTGGCACGACGGCTCGGACCCGCAGCGGATGCACAACTACTACTCGTACCTCTACAACAAGGCGGTCTTCGAGCTGCTGGAGACCGAGCGCGGCGAGGGCGAGGCGGTGCTGTTCGCCCGTTCGGCCACCGCCGGCGGGCAGCAATTCCCGGTGCACTGGGGCGGCGACTGCGAGTCGACGTTCGCCGCGATGGCCGAGTCGCTGCGCGGCGGGTTGTCCCTGGCGTCGTCCGGCTTCGGCTACTGGAGCCACGACATCGGCGGCTTCGAGGGCACTCCCGACCCGGCGGTGTTCAAGCGGTGGGTCGCCTTCGGGCTGCTCTCCTCGCACTCCCGGCTGCACGGGTCCGGCTCCTACCGGGTGCCGTGGGCGTACGACGACGAGGCCGTCGACGTGCTGCGACACTTCACCCAGCTCAAGCTCGGCCTGATGCCGTACCTGGCGGCCGCCGCCGAGGAGGCGCACCGCGACGGTACGCCGATGATGCGGCCGATGTTCCTGGAGTTCCCGGACGACCCGGCGACGGCGTACCTGGACCGGCAGTACATGCTCGGCCCGGACGTGCTGGTCGCGCCGGTGCTCAGCGCCGACGGCGACGTCACGTACTACGTACCCGCCGGCACCTGGACGCACCTGGTCACCGGCGCGCAGGTCACCGGCCCGGCCTGGGTGACCGAGAAGCACGGCTTCGACAGCCTGCCGGTGCTGGCCCGACCGGGCGCGGTCATCCCGTTCGGCTCCCGCACCGACCGACCGGACTACGAGTGGTCCGACGATGTGCGGCTGCGGGTGTACGCACCGGCCGAGGGGCAGCGGACCCGGGTACGGGTACCGTCACCCGGCGACGGACCGGGCGCCGAGTTCGACGTGCGCTACGAGGGTGGGACGGCCAGTGCCGAACTGGTCGCCGGCGCCTCGACGGGCTACATCTGCGAGATCCAGGGGACGGAACGATGACGCGACACCACTTCCCGGAGAGCTTCGTCTGGGGGTCGGCGACGGCGGCGTACCAGATCGAGGGCGCGGCGACCGAGGACGGGCGCGGGCCGTCGATCTGGGACACCTACAGCCACACGCCCGGTCGGACTCTCAACGGTGACACGGGTGACGTGGCCGCCGACCACTACCACCGGTGGGCCGACGACCTCGGGCACATCGCCGACCTCGGGCTCGGGGCGTACCGGTTCTCCATCTCCTGGCCCCGGGTGCAGCCCGGCGGCTCGGGCCGGTTCAACCAGGCGGGCATCGACTTCTACTCGCGGTTGGTGGACGGGCTGCTGGAGCGGGGGGTCCGCCCGGTGGCCACCATGTACCACTGGGACCTGCCGCAGGAGTTGGAGGACGCCGGCGGGTGGGCGGTGCGGGAGACCGCGTTGCGCTTCCAGGAGTACGCGGCGGGCATCGTCGGTGCGCTGGGCGACCGGGTGCACACCTGGACGACGCTCAACGAGCCGTGGTGCTCGGCGTACCTGGGCTACGCCTCCGGGGTGCACGCGCCCGGTCGGACCGAGCCGGCGGCGGCGCTGGCCGCGGTGCACCATCTCAACCTCGCGCACGGTCTGGCCGGCCGGGTGGTCCGGGAGCTGGCTCCGTCCGCCGAGCTGTCGGTGACGCTGAACCTGCACGTCGTCCGGGGTGCCTCCGACTCGCCCGCCGACCAGGACGCGGTCCGGCGGATCGACGCGTTGGCGAACCGGGCGTTTCTCGGCCCGATGCTGGACGGGGAGTACCCGGCCGACCTGCTGGCCGACACCGCCTCCGTCACCGACTGGTCGTTCGTCCGCGAGGGCGACGAGAAGCTGATCGCGGTGCCGCTGGACGTGCTCGGGGTCAACTACTACTCCAGCACCCTGGTCCGGGCCTGGGACGGGGTGTCGGCCCGCTCCGACGCCGACGGGCACGGGGCGTCGACGTCCACGCCGTGGGTCGCCGCGGAGAACGTCGACTTCCTGCCGCAGCCCGGCCCGTACACGGCGATGGGGTGGAACATCGACCCGCCGGCACTGACCGAACTGCTGCTGCGCCTGCGGCGCGAATACCCCAGCCAGCCCATGATGATCACCGAGAACGGCGCGGCGTTCGACGATGTGGTGTCGGCCGACGGCCGCATCCACGACGACCGGCGGATCGACTACCTGCGTCGGCACATCGGCGCGGTGGCCGACGCCCGCGCGCAGGGCGCGGATGTGCGCGGCTACTTCGTCTGGTCGCTGCTGGACAACTTCGAGTGGGGCTACGGCTACGACCGGCGCTTCGGGATCATCCGGGTCGACTACGACACCCAGGTCCGCACCTGGAAGGACAGCGCCCACTGGTACCAGCGCCTCGCCGCCACCGGAAAACTGGACTCGGCGCAGGACTGACGCACTCCGTCCCGGGCACGCATTCCGGGAACCAGCGGCACGCCGTGTCACTTTCCGTGGGTACGGCGTCATGGCGCCACGATGGCTCCGCCGGCAGACTCAGGGCATGGTTGAGCCCGTCACCGTCGTCGCCTTCGCGGGCATGCAGTCCCTCGACGTCACCGGGCCGTGGGAGGTCCTGGCGGGGGCGAACCGGTACCGGGCGGTACGTGGTGAGCGCCCCGCGTACGAGCTGAGGCTGGCGGGCGCGGAGGCCGAGGTGGTGTCCGAGAGCGGCCTGGTCATGACGGCCACCGCGCTCGGAGAGCCGGTCCGGGCCGGCACCCTCGTCGTGCCCGGCGGCCGTGCGGCGGCGGCCGAGGATGGGCACGCCGACCTCGTCGCCTGGTTGCGGGAGTGCCGCCCCACGCGGTTGTTGTCGGTCTGTTCCGGGGCGTTCCTGTGCGCGCGGGCCGGGTTGCTCGATGGTCGGCGGGTGGCCACCCACTGGTCCCTGTCCAGGGACCTCGGCCGGCGATTCTCCGACCTCACCGTCGACCACGACGCCCTCTACGTGCACGACGGCCCGGTCTGGACATCGGGTGGTGTCACGTCGGGAATCGATCTGGCGCTGGCCGTCGTGGCGGCCGACCAGGGAGCACGGGTCGCCCAGGAGATCGCCCGCTGGCTCGTGATGTTCCTGCACCGGCCCGGCCAGCAGGCTCAGTTCTCCGGCCCGGTGTGGTTGGAACGCGCCACCGAGAAGCGGGTGGCCGCCGTTCAGCGGGCCCTCGACGCCGATCCGGCCGCGAAACACCGGGTGGACGACCTTGCCGCGCAGTTCGCCATGTCGCCCCGGCACTTTCAGCGTCTCTTCGCCCGGGAGACGGGACTCACCGTCGGGCGTTACCTCACCGAGCTTCGCCTGGAGGCCGCCAAACGCCTGCTGGTGCAGTCCGACCTCGGCCTCGACGCCGTGGCGACCAGGGCGGGATTCGGGTCCGCCGAGTCGCTGCGCCGTGTTTTCGGCGATCGACTCGGCACCACCCCGGGCGCTTTTCGCGCCCGCTTCTCGACCCTCTGACCGCAGCCACATCGACTGTAGGAGCTTCCGGTGACCCAGGTCGTCATCCCGCTGTACGAGCGTTTCACCGCGCTGGACGTCATCGGCGTCTACCAGCCACTGGCCCTCACGCCGGGCATCGAGGTGGCCCTGGTCGCCGAACGTGCCGGTCGCGTCCGGGACGACTGTGGGGCGGTCTCCCTCATCGCCGAGTCCGCGTTCGACGATGTGGTGGCGACCGACGTTCTCGTCGTTCCCGGAGGACCCGGGACCATAGCGGCCCTCGCCGGGCCCCTACCGGGCTGGATCAGGCGGATCCATCAGACGACGACGTTCACCACCTCCGTCTGTTCCGGCTCGATTCTGCTGGGAGCAGCCGGACTACTGCGGGGGCGCCGTGGCACGAGCCACTACCGGGTGGCGCAGGAACTGGTCCGCTTCGGCGCCGAGCCGACGGCCCAGCGGGTCGTCGAAGAACTGGACGCCCGGATCATCACCGCGGCCGGCGTGTCGAGCGGCATCGACATGGGACTGAGACTCGTCGAACTCCTCACCGACCGGACGACCGCGGAGGCGGTCCAACTCTGGATGGAGTACGACCCGCAGCCACCCTTCGACAGCGGCCACCCCGCCCGCGCCACCCGCGAGGTGATCGCACGAGCGGCGGCGTACGAGAGCGCGGCCAGAGTGGCGCGGTGACCTCCTGGTCGCCGACGCCGCTACACCTCGACGCGCTGCGGCGGAACGGTGAGTCCGTAGAGCTGAAGCAGCTCCGGGGTGTCGACCCGACTGCCGTCGGCCACCGAGTCGCAGGCGATGTCGACGATCTGGTCCTTGTGCGCCAGCAGGTACGGTCGGGCACCCACGTCGGCGCTGGCCAGCGTGGCGATGCCGGGCCAGTGCCGGCGACCGAAGAGCATCGGGTAGCCGCGCAGCCCGTCGTAGGTGGCGCAGACCAACACGTCGGGGTACGGCAGTGCGGCCACCCGCCGGATCGCGACGGCGGTCAGCCCCGGCATGTCGACCGGGACCACCACCACCGCCTCGATGCCCTCGTCGTCCATGGCGGCCAGGCCGGCCCGAATGGAGGAGCCGACCCCGGTGCCCCACGCCTTGTTGATGACGACGGTGACCTGGCCCAGGTCGGCGGTTTCCCGGACCTGCTCGGCAGCGGCACCCAGCACGACCACGATCTGCTCGCAGCCCGCCTCGGTCATCGTGTCGATCATCTGGTTGACCAGTGGCTTCTCGCCCTTGTGCAGCAGCGCCTCGGGACCACCGATCCGTCGTCCCCCGCCCGCGGCGATGATCATTCCTGCGATCCGGTTCAGCTGCGCCCCCTCCAGCACGGGACGGACCGTGTCCGATCCACCCCCTCCTACGGACCTTGCAACGAGGGCGGCCACTCGTGGGTGGCGGGGCGCAAAGGAGAAATAGCACAACCGTTACACACCGGACCGTCCCACCGCCCCGCCCCGCCCCGCGCCGCCGCCCCCTGCCGGGAGTCGTTGATCAAGTGATGGAAAGTAGGTCGGGAGAGTGCCTGGAACCTACTTTTCATCACTTGATCAAGGGGGGGTGGCGGTCAGGCCGCGTCGGCGTAGCAGTCGACGATGGACAGGTCCAGCGGGAACCGGACCGGCGTCGCACCGAAGAGCAGTGCGGAGGCGCGCTCCCCGGAGCGGTTGACAGCCTCGGCGACCGCGTCGGCCTGACCGGCGGGCGCGTGCACGACCACCTCGTCGTGCTGAAAGAAGACCAGCTCGGCGTCGGTGCCGGACAGCTCCGTGCGCAGCGTGGCCAGCAACGTGGAGGCCCACTCCGCGGCGGTGGCCTGGATGACGAAGTTGCGGGTGAAGCGCCCCCGGGAACGCGCGGCACGGGCCCGGGGACTCTGCGGATCGGTCGCCCGCTCCGGGTCGGCGGCCTCGTCGTCGGGATCACCGAACCCCGCGGAGCCGGGCGGGCACGTCCGCCCCAACCAGGACCGCACCAGCCCACCCGTCTCACCGGTGCGCGCGGCCGCCTCGACATACCCGAACGCCGTCGGGTAACTGCGCTTCAGCACCGCCAACGCGGGCACCGCGGCCCCACCGGTCTGCCCGTACATCGCGCCGAGCAGGGCCACCTTGGCCTTGGCCCGGTCACCGCCGAACGAGTCCCGGGCCAGCGCGGCGTAGAGGTCGCCGGCACCGCCCGCCGCCGCCAGCCGTGCGTCGCCGGACACCGCGGCCAGCACCCGAGGCTCCAGCTGGCCGGCGTCGGCGACCACCAACCGCCAGCCCGGATCGGCCACCACCGCCCGCCGGATCACCTTGGGGATCTGCAACGCGCCACCACCCCGGGTGGCCCACCGGCCGGAGACGACACCACCCGGCACGTACTCCGGTTGGAACCGGCCGCCCCGCACCCACTGATCGAGCCAGGCCCAGCCGTGCGCCGTCCAGATCCGGTAGAGCTCCTTGTATTCCAGCACCAGCGGCACCGCCGGATGGTCCACCCCGCGCAGCACCCAGGCCCGGGTGTTGGGCAGCTCCACACCGACCCGGGCGAACGCCTTCAGCAGCTCGGCCGGGGAGTCGGTGTGCAGGCCGCGTACGCCGAGCGCGTCGGCGATCCGGGCGGCCAACTCGGCGAGTCGGCGTGGCGGCCCACCGACCGGGGACGCCTCACCGAGCAGCTCGTGCAGGATCTCGTTGTGCACGTCGGCACGCCAGGGCAGCCCGGCGACGCCCATCTCCACCGCGATCAGCGCGCCGGCCGACTCGGCAGCCACCAGCAGCCGGAACCGGCCGGGGTGCTCGGTCGCGGCGACCCGGGCGAGCTGGTCGGCGTACACCCGGGTCAGTGCCTCGATGCCCGGGCCCGGCGGACCGGGCAGGGTGTCGAAGAGCGCGCCCTGGCCATGCCCGGGCGGCGCGGCGGCGCGCGGCGGTGGATCGGGCGGCACCGCCGTGCCGGTCAGCCGGGCCCAGGCGGCGGCCAACGAGCGGGGCTCGCCCCAGCGGCCCGCGTGCCCGAGCAGCAACGCCTCGGTCAGCTCCACGTCGTGACACCGGGTCACCCGGACGCCGGCGCGCAGCAGCGTCGGGTAGACCGCCGGGGCGGCCGCCCAGACCCAGCGCGGGTGCTCGGCGGCCTCGCGGGCGGCGACCGCGGCGACCAGATCGGTGACGGTCTCGAGCGGGCCGGACGGCTGGCCGGCGCCGTCCAGCGGGCACAGCACTCCCCCACCCCGCTCGTCGGACACCACCGCCACCAGCACGAACGTGATTCTGCCTCTCCCGTCTGACAGGAACGGAGGCGCACCTCACTGCTGTCGGGTCAGTGCGGTGTCGGAGATGGTCGGTAGCGTGATCGGGTGCCTCCGCAGATCCCGCATCCCGATCCAGGCACCCCCGACACCCGTGGTCCGATGCGCTACCTGTGGTGGCTGGTCCGCTGCCAACCCTGGCGGGTGCTGCGCGGCAGCCTGCTCGGCACGGCCTGGATGGTCGGCCTCTCGGCCCGGCCCTACCTGATCTACCGGGCCGTCGACGACGGGTTGCGCGCCGGCGACACCCGCGCCCTGGCGCTCTGGGTCGCGGCGATCGTGGTCGCCGGGGTGGCGCTGTCCTACCTGGGCATCATGCGGCACCGCACGATGACCTTCATCCGGGAGGACGCCAAGGCCCGCTCGGCGGAGGTCCTGCTGCGCCACCTGTCCCGGATCGGCGCGGTGCTGCCCCGCCGGGTCGGTGCGGGCGAGGTGTCCACCATCGGCGGCTCCGACATCGACTGGACGGCGCAGGTGCTGACGCTGACCGGGCCGGGCGTCGGCGCTGTCGTCGCGTACGGGGTGATCGCCGTGGTGCTCTGGTCGATCTCTCCCATGCTCGCGCTCTGCGTGCTGGTGGGGGTGCCGGTGGTCGGCCTGGTGGTGGGGCCGCTGCTGCGCCGCCTGGAGCGGGCCGAATCGGTCTACCGCCGGCAACAGGGCGCGCTCACCGCCCGATCCGGTGACATCGTGGCCGGGCTGCGGGTGCTCGCCGGGGTGGGCGGCCGGGACCTTTTCGCCCGGCGGTACGCGGCCCGCTCCCAGGAGCTGCGCGCCGAGGGCTACCGGGTCGGCGCGGTCAACAGCTGGATCGACGCGGCGACGGTCGCCATCCCCGGGTTGTTCCTGGCGGCGGTGGTGTGGCTGACCGCCCGGATGGCGGTGACCGGTGACGTCACGATCGGCGAGTTGGTCGCCGTCTACGGCTACGTGGCGACCCTGATCGTGCCGGTCTGGTTCCTGTTGGAGGGCAGTCACCAGCTCATCCGGGGTCGGGTCGCCGCCCGTCGGATCGCCGACCTGCTCACCATGACACCTGACGATGTCGGCGGCCCGGGTCGCCGCTGGCCCGATCCCCGGCCCGAGGCACACCGGCCGGGTCCGGTGCCCTCGGCGCGGCGGCCGGGTGACTCGGTGGCACCGGACGGCCCGGCCGATCTGCACGACCCGGAGACCGGGCTGACCGTGCGCGCCGGGCGGCTGACCGGCGTGGCCGCCGACGATCCGGCGGAGGCACTGGCCCTGGCCGACCGGCTCGGCCGGTACGTCGTCAGCGGCGTCACCTGGGGCGGCGTGCCGCTGCGCGAGGTCACCCTGGACGAGGTGCGCGCGCGGCTCCTCGTCGCCGACCACGACTCGTACCTCTTCGCCGGCACACTGCGCGACATCCTGAGCGCCGGGGCCGACGACGATGACGAGCGGATCGCCGTGGCGCTGCGGACCGCCTCGGCGCAGGACGTCGCCGACGCCCTGCCCGCCGGGCTGGACACACCGATCGACGCCCGCGCCCGGACGCTCTCCGGCGGTCAACGCCAACGGGTCCGGCTGGCCCGGGCGCTGCACGCCGAGCCGGAGGTGCTGATCCTCATCGACCCGACGTCGGCGGTGGACGCGCACACCGAGGCGCGGATCGCCGAGCGGCTGCGGGCCGCGCGGGCCGGGCGGACCACCGTCCTGATCGCCACGTCGCCGCTGCTGCTCGGCCAGGCCGACCTGGTCGCGCACCTGAGCGCCGGCCGGATCACCGCCACCGGCAACCACGCCGACCTGCTCGACCGCGACCCGGCCTACCGGCACCTGGTGGCCCGCGGCAGCGAGGACCCCGATCCGACACGGCCCGCCGACACCGAGGAGGCGTACCGGTGAGCCGGCTGCCGGTGGCCGACCGCGGCACCGTACGCCGGGCTCTACTGGACATGATCCGTCGGCATCGGCGCGCGGTCGGGATCGTGCTGGTGCTGCACAGCGCCGCCGCGGTCGCCGGGCTCGCCCCGCCGTGGCTGCTGGGCACCGTCGTCGACCGGGTCACCGCGGGCGCGAGCGTGGCAACCGTGGACCGGCTGGCACTGGCCATCGCCAGCTGCGTCCTGGTCAGCGCCCTGCTCTCCCGGTACGCCCAGTACGCCGGCCACCGCTTCGGCGAACGGGCCGTCGCCGAACTACGTGAGGAGTTCGTCTCCCGGACTCTCGGGCTGCCGGTCTCGGTCGTCGAGCGTGCCGGCTCCGGTGACCTGGCCACCCGCAGTTCGGTCGACGTGTCGACGGTCGGCACCACCGTCCGGGACGTGGTGCCCACCATCGTCATCGCCACCGTGCAGCTGACGTTGCTGTTCGGGGCGGTGTTCCTGCTGCACCCGATGCTCGGGCTGGCCGCGCTGGCCGGGCTCCCGTCGATCGTGGCGGTGACCCGCTGGTACCTGCGCCGGGCCAGCTCCGCGTACCTCGCCGAGGGCGCGGCGGCGGCCGAGCTGACCGAGACGCTGACCACCACCGCCGAGGGCGCGCGCACTGTCGAGGCGCTGCGGCTGGCCGACGACCGGATCCGGCACGGCACCACCCGCATCACGCTGGTGTGGCGGGCCCGGCGGGCCACCCTCGCGCTGCGTACCGTGTTCTTCTCGGTGGTCGAGGCCAGCTACCCGCTGCCGGTCGCCATGGTGCTGCTCGTCGGCGGCTACCTGCTGTCCCGGGACATGGTGTCGCTCGGCGCGGTGGTCGCCGCCGCGCTCTACCTGCAACAGGCGATCGACCCGTTGGACCGCCTGTTGCAGTGGACGGAGCAGGCGCAACGCGGCTTCGCGTCGTACGCCCGGCTGCTCGGTGTCGGCATGGTTCCGCCGGAACCACCCGGCACGACGGCCTCGTCCCGGGGTGAGCGGCTCGTGGTTCGCGCGGCGCGGTTCTCCTACGCCGACGGGCCGGACGTGCTGCACGGCATCGACCTGGAGGTGCAGCCGGGTGAGCGGCTGGCCGTCGTCGGCCCGTCCGGCGCGGGCAAGTCCACCCTGGCCCGGCTGCTGGCCGGGATCGACGCGCCGCGGCAGGGCGTCGTCAGCATCGGCGGCTGCCCGGTCACCGACCTCGACCCGGCCGAGCGACGCCGCCGGATCGCCCTGGTCACCCAGGAGCACCACGTCTTCATCGGCTCGGTACGCGACAACCTCTCCTTCGCCGCGCCCGACGCCTCCGACGACCAGATGCGCGCCGCGCTGCTCACCGTGGGCGCCGAGTGGTACGCCGAGCTGCCCGACGACCTGGACACCCAGCTTGGCGACGGGGCCCGTCAACTCGGTGCGGCCGAGGCCCAGCAGCTCGCGCTGGCCCGGTTGGTGCTCGCCGACCCGCACACGCTGATCCTGGACGAGGCGACCGCGGCGCTCGATCCGTCCACCGCCCGACGGACCGAGCGCGCGCTGGCCGCCGTGCTGGTCGGGCGGACCGTCATCGCGATCGCGCACCGGCTCAACACCGCGCACGACGCCGACCGGGTGGCGGTGCTCGCGGACGGCCGGATCACCGAGATCGGCAGCCACGATGAGTTGGTCACGGCCGGTGGCGCGTACGCCGCCCTGTGGCGTTCCTGGCACGCCCGCGGCGACGAGCGCTGACGCCCTACTTCACCGCGCCGGAGGTGAGGCCGGCCTGGATCTGCCGCTGGAAGACCGCGTACACGATGATCATCGGAAGGATGGCGATGGTCAGCGCGGCGAACAGCCCGGACCAGTCCGCCTCGTAGCCGGCGTTGACCGAGATGTCGGCGATGCCCTGGGTGAGCACCCACTTGTCCTTGGCGTTGGAGAGCAGCACCAACGGCAGCTGGTACTGCGCCCACTGACCGATGATGTTGAAGATCGCCACGCTGATCAGGCCCGGCTTCGCCATCGGCATCATGACCCGGAAGAACAGCCGGGTGTGCGAGCAGCCGTCGATCATCCCGGCCTCGGCCACCGACGACGGCAGCGTCTTGAAGAACGCGGCCAGGAAGAACACCGTGAACGGCAACGAGTACGCGGTGTAGACCAGCACCACGCCGGTGTGGGTGTCCAGCAGACCCAGGTTCTTCACCACGAAGAAGAGCGGCACCAGAGCCAGGAAGACCGGGAAGGCCAACCCGGAGACGAAGAGGAAGTAAACCGCCCGGTTGCCCCAGAACTTGTAGCGGGCCAGCACGTACGCGGCCATCGAGCCGAGCAGCATGGTGAGGAACGTGCTGCACGACACCACGATCACGCTGTTCAGGAAGTACCGCCCGACGTGCGCCTTGGTCCAGGCCCGGGAGAAGTTCTCCCAGCGCAGCTCCGCCGGGAGCGTCCACGGGCTGCTGAAGATCTCGCTGGTGTTCTTGAACGCGGCGAGGAAGGTCCAGAGGATCGGCACGATCACGATCACCGCCCAGACGGCGAGCGCGACGTGCCCCAGGTTGGCGAAGAGTCGTACCTCGGACCGTGGGCCCTTGCGCCCCGGCCCGGCGGGGGCGGACGGGTCACCGGTCTTCGGCGGCAGCGCCGCCGGGGGCGGCAGCGTCGACTGCGGATTCATCAGTACTCCACGCTTTCCCGCTTGGTGAGCCGCAGCGTCAGCGCCGCGAACGTGAGGGTGAGGAAGAACAGCGCCACGCCCATCGCCGAGGCGTAGCCGTACTTCGAGTAGACGAACGCGTTGCGGTAGATCTCCATGGCCAGCACGGTGGTGGCGCCGTCCGGGCCGCCACCGTCCACCGAGAGCACCGCGACGATGGCGAACGCGTCGAACGCCGCGATGCCCAGGTACACCCAGGCCACCTGGAGGGTGTCCCACAGCAGCGGCAGGGTGACCCGGAAGAACAGCGTCACCCTGGTCGCACCGTCCATCTCGGCGGCCTCGTAGATCTCACCGGGGATGGAGGCCATCCCGGCCGAGAAGAGCACCACGTAGAAGCCGACCGCCTGCCAGACCAGCACCGCGAGGATCGACCAGAGGGCCAGGTTCGGCTTCACCAGGAAGAGGATCGGCTCCAGGCCGAACTTCATCAGCACGCCGTTGATCAGGCCGGACTCGTTCGGCCGGTACACCATCTGGAACAACACCGCGATGATGGCCACCGCCAGGACCTGGGGGAAGAAGAACACCACCCGGTAGAACTTCGCCCCCCAGACCCCCTGGCGTTGACCACCGATGCTCTTGCCGCCCACGTTGAGCAGGAAGGCGAAGAACAAGGCGATGGCAATGGTGATCAGCGGCAGGGCAAGCAGCAGTACGCCGTGGTGCTGGACCGCCTTCCAGAAGGCGCCGTCGTCGAGCAACCTCCGGTAGTTGTCGAAGCCCACCCACTGCGGGGCGGAGAGCCCCCGCCAGTTGGTCATCGAGATCTGGAACGCCTGCGCGTACGGCCAGATCACGAATGTCACGTACAGCGCGACCGGGGCGAACAGGAACCCGATCACGAATGGATACTTGCCGTGCCGCATGACCCTAGCTCCGATCGATCAACGCTTGAACTTGGCGACGGAGCTGTCCTTCTTGATCGCGTCGGCGCGCTTCTGGATCCGCTCCACGAAGGCGTCCGCGTTGATCCGGCCGAACATCAGCTCGTTGGTGGCGGTACGCGCCTCCGTGTCGAGCTCCTTGTACCAGCCGTCGAAGTACAGGTTGAACACGTCCTGACCGGCCGCCTTGAGCGCGGCCTGCGAGCTGGCCACACCGGGCGGGAAGGCGAAGCCCTCCGAACCGGCGGTGACCACGGTCGGGGCCTTGACCACCTCGGTGAAGCCCTTCGCTCCCTCCTTGGACAGCATCTGACGCATGTACTCCAGCCCGCCCTTGGGGTTCTTGCTCTTCGCCGAGACGAAGTAGCCCTCACCGGCGGTGGCGCGCAGCGCGGTGGCCGGCAGCTTGTCCGAGGCGGACAGGCTCGGCACCGGCATGAGCTGGTAGTCGAAGCCGGCCGGGGTGTCCTTCTTCTGCTCGCCCTCCAGCCAGTCACCGCTGGGGTACAGGGCCACCTTGTACTGGTTCTGCCGCAGCTGCACGTCGGTGTGCTTGAGGCCCTCGAAGCTCTTGTCGCTGAACTTCGCGCCCACCTCGGCCCACGCGGTGGCCGCCTGCTTCACGGCGTCCTGCTTCCAGGCGCCGTCCTCCAGGTTGTCGATGTTCTTCAGCACGTCCGTGCCGCCGATCTTGGCGGCGTGGGTGAGGATCACGTTCCACTGGTAGTAGGCCGCGTTCGCACCGGCGTAGCCGTACGGGGTGATGCCCTTGGCCTTGATGTTCGTGAGCAGGGTGATGAACTCGTCCCAGTTCTTCGCCGGTGCCCAGCCGTTGTCCTTGAACAGCTTGCCCGAGTACCAGAGGCCGAAGACCGTGGAGACGTAGTACAGGACGTACGGCTTGCCGTTGAACGAGCCGGCCTCGATGGTGCCGGGCACCACCGTGTCGCGGACCTTCTTCGCCGGGTCGTCGACCGACGGCGCGTCCCACAGCTCGGTGAGGTCCTGGAGCTGACCGTCGGCCACGAGCGCGCCGAAGTCCATCAGCTTCTCGCCCGAGTTGTTCACGAACTCCGGCGGGTTACCGGAGGCGAACCGCGGCTGGAGCACGGTGGAGACGGCCTGGGTGGCCTGGTGCTTGATCTCCGCCTTGGGGAACGCCTTCTTGTACAGCGGCTCGTGCACGTCGGTGGCGTACTTCTCGCCGTAGCCACCGTTGAAGATGACCACCTCGATCGCGGCGTCCTCCTTGACGCCCAGCGGGTTCTTCTCACTCTTGGTGCCGCCGGCGACCTGCTCGTTGTCGCCGTCGTTGCTGCTGGTGGCGCAGGCGCCGAGCAGGCCGATGGCCGGAGTGGCGAGCATGCCCACGGCGGCGGCGCGACGCAGCACCGTGCGACGGTCGAGTGCGGCCGGGTGTTCGGGGGTAATCGACATCGTCGTCTCTCCTTGAGGAATTCGGGTCATGCGGTACGCCGGAGACGTCCGGCGTACCGCGACTCGAGGGCGAGGTTGTGCTCGTCCCCGCCGGGGACGTTGGCGGAGAGGTAGATAGGGGGTACCTCCCCGGCCTGGTGGAACCGTCGTACGACCTCCGCGGTCAGCAGTTGCGCCAGCAACGCCGTGGTGACCGAGGAGACCGCACAGACCGCGCCGCCGCCCTCGAGCGGCAGCAGTGCATCGCCGTACGGCGCGCCGTTGTCCAGCACGACGTCGGCGAGGTCGGCGAGCCGATGCCCGGACGGGTGCCGTGGCGCCACCCGTGCGGTGTGCTCGACCGAGGTGACCGCGATCAACGGGTGACCGCGCTCGGTGACCAGCGCCGCCAGCTCGACCACCGAGCCGTTGATGCCGGATTGGGACGCCACCACGAACACGTCGCGCGGCTGGGGCGCCGCGAGCGCGTAGATCTGGTGGGCGATGGAGGGATCACGTTCCAGCTTGGGGTCGGCGAGCACGTCGCGCGGGGCGTCACCGTGCACCACCAGGTCCCGTACCGAGAGCCGGTTGGTGGGGACCAACCCGCCGGCCCGGGCGACCAGTTCGGCGGCGAACGCCTCCGAGTGCCCGGCGCCGAACGCCTGGAGCACGCCGCCGTCACGCAGGCTGTCGGCGATCAGGTCGGCGGCCCGGGTGATCCCGTCGGCCTCCGAGTCCAGCAGCCGGTCGAGCACCGGGCGGACGGCGTCCGCGTAACCCTGGGCACTGATCATGAGAGGGCTCCCTTCGCCGCCTTGTGCCCGTCGACGGCCTGCGCGGTGCGCTGGAAGGCCGCGTGCGCACGGTCGTGCGTGCGTTGGGCGACGGCGATGTAGAGCAGGTCGAGCACCACCAGCTGGGGGTGCCGGGCGGAGAGCGCGTCCGGCCGGAAGGTGGTCGCCTGGCTGGCCGTGAGCAGCACGATGTCGGCCAGCTCGGCCAACGGTGAGCGGGGGAAGCCGGTGAGCGCGAGCGTGGTGGCGCCCCGGCTGCCCGCCTCGGCGAGCATCTCGATGGTCTCCCGGGTCTGCCCGGTGTGCGAGATGCCGAGCGCCACATCCCCCGGGCGCAGCAACGCGGCGCTGGCCAGCCCCTCGTGCACGTCGTTCCACGCCCACGCGGCCACCCCGATACGGTGCAGGCTGAACTGCATCTCCTCGCCGACCAGGGCGCTGCCACTGGCACCGAAGATGTTGACCCGGCTGGCGCCGGCGATCGCCACGGCGGCCCGCTCCACCTCGCCGAGGTCGAGCAGTGCGGCGGTGTCGTGCATGGCTCGGGTGTCGGCGGCCATGATCTGGTCGAGCACCCGGGCGAGCGGGTCGCTCGGCTGGATCTCCCGTCCGATGTCGACGGTCCAACCGGCCGAGCGCGCCCGACCGGTCTCGGAGGCGATGCCCAGTCGCAGGTCGGCGTACCCCTCGAAGCCCATCACCCGGCAGAATCGGGTGATGGTCGCCGGTGAGGTGCCGCTGCGCTCGGCCAGCTCGACGATTGTCGAGCGGGCGGCGGCCTCCGGGTCGCTGAGCACGTGCTCGGCGACCCGGCGCAGGGCGCCGGTCAACTCGCCGAGCCCGTTGCGCACCCGGGCCAGCACTCCGTCGGAAGCTGAGGTTCTGCGGTCGATCACGTCGGCGTCGACCACCGCGGTCCCAGCGGCGGTGTCCACCTCGTGATCAACCATGAGTCGCCTCAGCTTTCCGAAAAGACTGTTAACCGTTAGTGGTAAAAGTTCTTACTAGACGCCCCTCTATGTCAAGACTGTGGGCGAAGTTTTCAAACTGTTACCTGGTGCACAGCCCCTCACGCCCCCCGGAACTTGCCCCGCACGACCCCGCCGACCAGCATGAACAAGCCAGATCACCGTTTCTCGCAGGGAGAGCCGTGCCGATGCCCGACACCGTCGTGGTGGGTCTCGACGTCGGCGGTACGTCCACCCGGGCGACCGTCCTCGCCCTCACCGGGCAACTCGTCGGCACCGGCCGCGCCGGCGGTGGCAACCCCACCAGTCACGGCGCCGAACGCGCCGCCGCCGAACTGCTGACCGCGCTCCGCGAGGCGCTCACCGGCGTCGACCCGACGCGGGTGGCCGCCGGCACCATCGGGCTCGCCGGAGCCGGCCGGCTGCTCGCCGACCCGGCCGGGCGGGCCGCCTTCGACCGGGCCTGGCACGACGCCGGCCTGCGCTGCCCGTACGAGGTGCACGGCGACGCCCTGGTCGCGTACGCCTCCGGCACCGCCGCGCCGGACGGCACCATCCTCATCGCCGGCACCGGTGCGATCACCGCGCAGGTCCACGACCTGCGGCTCGACCGCATCGCCGACGGCCACGGCTGGCTCCTCGGCGACACCGGCTCAGGCTTCTGGCTCGGTCGGGAAGCGGTGCGCCGACTGCTCGCCGACCTCGACGCGGGGCGCACCCCCGGCGCGCTGGCCACGACCGTCCTCACCGACCTGCTGGGCAGCGCCGACATCGCCGCCCGCCCCCGGGACACCGTCGACGCCACCATCCAGACGGTGACCCGTCGACCCCCCATCGAACTGGCCCGACTCGCACCGCTGGTCATCGACGCCGCCACCCACGGCGACCCGGTCGCCACCGCGCTGATCACCGACGCCGCCGCGCACCTGACCGGGAGCATGAGCCGCATCCGCACCGTCGGGGCGGTGACACCGATCGTGCTCGGCGGCGGCCTGCTCACCGCGGACACCCCGCTCGCCGCCGCAGTCCGGGCCGAGATCGCCCAATACTGGCCGGACGCACCGCTGCGTACCGCCGGAGACGGGGCCGCCGCCGCAGCCTGGCTCGCCGCCCGCGGCCTACCCGAGGTGACCGACCCAGCCGCGCTGCACGCCCACCTCTTCCCCACCCCCTGATGACCCACCGCGCCCACGCCACCCTGACCGCCCCGCGCCCCACCGCCTCGGGCCGGTAGCGAAGGACGCGGACGGACCGGGCGAAGTTATCACCAACAGCCGCCGCCCGATCGCCTAGCCTGGGGGGATGCGCCGTCTGCAGCGGTTGGCCGAGCGCACCCCGGCTGGGCGGGAGCGGTACGTCGACCTGCTCCGTGCGCTCGCCATCACCATGGTCGTTCTCGGACACTGGGGCGTCACGGTGATCGGGCGCAACTCCGCCGGGCAGCTCACCGGGCACTCCGCGCTCGGTGACCTGCGCTGGGCGTACCCGCTGACCTGGCTGGCCCAGGTGATACCCGTCTTCTTCCTGGTCGGAGGCTATGCCAACGCGGCCTCGTTGACCCGGCTGCGGGGACGCGGCGGCGACGCCATCGGCTGGCTGATCGACCGCAGCGCCCGGCTGGTCCGCCCCACCACAATGCTGCTGCTGGTGCTCACCGCCGCTGCGGCGGTCGCCTGGGCGCGCGGTGCCAAGCCCGCCCAGATCCGGGAGGTGTTCTGGTTCGCCACCATCCCGCTGTGGTTCCTGGTCGCCTACCTGGTGGCGGTCGTGCTCACCCCACCGATGTACGCGCTGCACCGCCGCCTCGGCCTGGCCGTACCGTTGGTTCTGGTCGTTCTGGTCGGCCTCGGCGACCTGGGCCGGCTGACCGGGCCGGAGGAGCTGAGCTACGGCAACTACCTGTTCGGCTGGCTGGCCATCCACCAGCTCGGCTTCGCCTGGCACGACACCCGCGCCGCGCCGCCGCCCACCGGTCAGACCGCGCCGCCGCAGACGGAGACCGACGCCGCCGGTCAGACCCCGCCGCCGCAGGCGGAGACCGACGCCGCCGGGCCGTCGACTCCCGACCGTCCGGGGGTACGTCGAACACGGCTGCCCATCTCCCGCCGGGCCGGCCTGGTGTTCCTGGCGGGCGGGCTTGGCGCGCTGCTGCTGCTCACCGTGCTCGGTCCGTGGCCGGTGGCCATGCTCACGGTGCCCGGCGAGCGACTCGACAACGCCACGCCGCCCAGCCTCGCGTTGCTGGCCGTCGCCGCCTTCCAGCTCGGTCTGATCCTGCTGCTGCGCGGCCCGGCGGAACGGCTGCTGCGCCGCACCGGGCCGTGGCAGCTGGTGATCGGGGTGAACCTGGTGGTGCTGACCGTCTTCCTCTGGCACCTGACCGCCGCGATCCTGCTGATCGGGTTGCTCGACGCGATCGGCACGCTGCCCACCCCGGCGGTCGGCACCGCCGCCTGGTGGGCCTGGCGGGTGCCCTGGTTGCTGCTGCTCAGCGCCGTCCTGGCGGTGCTGGTCGCCATCTTCGGGCCGGTGGAGGCGCGCAGCGGCCGGCACCGCACCGGGCGTCGGAACGGCCGAAGCACCCCGGCCCGAGCGGTGTTGGCGGTCGCCGCCTATGCCGCCGTGGTGGCCGCGCTGCTGCTCAACAGCACGACGCCGAAGCAGGCCCCGGAGCCGCTCGGCGCGCCCGTCCCGGCCCTGGTGGCGTACCTGGCCGGGGCGGGCGTGCTGCGACTGCTCAGGTCTGGGTGGGGAACCCGAGGTTGACCCCGCCGTGCCGCGGGTCCAGCCACCGGCTGGTGACGACCTTGCCCCGGGTGAAGAAGCGCACCCCGTCCTCGCCGTGGGCGTGCAGGTCACCGAAGAGAGACGACTTCCAGCCGCCGAACGAGTGGTACGCCATCGGCACCGGGATCGGCACGTTGATCCCGACCATGCCCACCTCCACCTCGTGCTGGTAGCGCCGGGCCGCACCGCCGTCGTTCGTGAAGATCGCCGTGCCGTTGCCGTACGGGCTGGCGTTGACCAGGTCCACCGCCTCGTCGTACGAGCCGACCCGGACCACGCTGAGCACCGGCCCGAAGATCTCGTCGGTGTAGATCGACATGTCCGGGGTCACCCGGTCGAACAGCGTCGGGCCGAGCCAGAAGCCGTCCGGGTCGCCGTCCGGCGTCACGTCCCGCCCGTCCACCACCGGCAGCGCGCCGGCGGCCACGCCCGCGTCCACGTAGGAGCGCACCTTCGCCGCGTGCGCGGCGGTCACCAGCGGACCCATGTCGCAGCCCCGCCGGCCGTCGCCGGTACGCAGCCCGGCCATCCGGGTCGCGATCCGCTCGACCAGGGCGTCCGCCACCGGCTCGACGGCCACCAGCACCGAGATGGCCATGCACCGCTCCCCCGCCGAGCCGAACCCGGCGTTGACCGCCGCGTCGGCGGCCAGGTCCAGGTCGGCGTCCGGGAGAACCACCATGTGGTTCTTCGCCCCGCCGAGCGCCTGCACCCGCTTGCCGGCGGCCGTTCCGCGCTGGTAGACGTACCGGGCGATCGGGGTGGAGCCGACGAACGACACCGCCCGCACCTCCGGGTGCTCCAGCAGCGCGTCGACCGCCTCCTTGTCACCGTTGACCACGTTGAGCACCCCGTCGGGCAGGCCCGCCTCGGCGAACCACTCGGCCAGCAGCAGCGCCGCGCTCGGGTCCTTCTCGCTCGGCTTGAGCACCACCGCGTTGCCGCACGCCACGGCCACCGGCACGAACCACAGCGGCACCATCACCGGGAAGTTGAACGGAGAGATCACCGCGACCACCCCGAGCGGCTGCCGGATGGTGTACGAGTCGACCTCGGTGGAGACGTTCTCGCTGAACGCGCCGCGCAGCGCCGACGGCAGCCCGCACGCGTACTCGATGACCTCCAGGCCGCGCTGCACCTCGCCGGCGGCGTCGGCGAGCACCTTGCCGTGCTCGGCGGTGATCACCTCGGCGAGCCGGTCCCGCCGGGCGTGCACCAACTCCCGGAAGGCGAACAACACCGCCGAGCGTCGCGCCAGCGACGCGTCCCGCCAGGCCCTCGCGGCGCGGGCGGCGGCCTGCACCGCGACGTCGACGTCCGCGGTCGAGGCCAGCTCGACCTCGGCGGTACGCCGACCGGTCGCCGGGTCGAACACGTCACCGCGCCGCTCGGAGCTGCCGCCGACCCGCTTGCCGTCGATGAAGTGACCGATGCTCATGCCGCCCAGACCGCCGATGCTCATGCCGCCGCCTCCGCCGACGAGCGGATCGCGTCGACGAGGATCGCCAGGCCCTCGCGGGCCTCCTCCTCGGTCAGCGTCAACGGTGGACCCATCCGCAGCACGTTGCCGTAGAGCCCGCCCTTGCCGGTGAGCAGACCGCCGTCGCGGCACGCCTCGAAGACGCGGTTGGTCAGGGCCGGGTCCGGCTCGCCGCTGCCCGGCCGGACGAACTCGACGCCGAGCATGAGCCCCTTTCCGCGTACCTCGGCGACGCAGTCGAGACCGCCCACGGCGGACCGCAGGCCGTCGGCGAGGATCGCGCCGACGCGGGCCGCGTTCGCCTGGAGGTCGTGCGCGATCAGGTAGTCGAGGACGGCGTTGCCGGCCGCCGTGGAGATCGGGTTGCCGCCGAAGGTGGAAAAGCTGATGGCCGACACCGCCTCCAGCACCTCGGCCCGGCCGACCACCCCGGCCAGGGCGAAACCGTTGCCGATGCCCTTGGCGAAGGTGAGCAGGTCCGGGGTCACACCGTGCGCCTGGTAACCCCAGAAGTGCTCCCCGGTACGCCCCCAACCGGTCTGCACCTCGTCGGCGATGAACAGGATGCCGTGCTCGTCGAGCACCTTCTTCCAGCCGGCGAAGAGCCCGTCCGGCGGGTGCACGAAACCACCAACGCCCTGGATCGGCTCGGCGATCAGCGCGGCCACGTCGCCGGAGGTCTGGGTGGCCAGCACCTCGCGCAGGTCCTCCACCGCCGCGTCGACCTGCTCGTCGGCGCTGAGCCGGGCCAGCAGGCCACGCACCCGGTCGCCGGAGTGCAGCCAGGCCACCTGGAGCGGGTTGAGGCCGCTGGCCGACCAGTTGCGGTTGCCGGTGACGCCCATCGTCGCGTACGACCGGCCGTGGTAGCTGTTCCGCACGGCCAGGATCTGGTGCGAGCGACGGTGGTTGGTGGCGACCAGCAGCGCCGCCTCGTTCGCCTCGGTGCCGGAGTTGGTGAAGAACACCCGGGCGTCCGGAATGCCGGAGCGCTGGGCGATCTTCTCGGCCAGCTCCACCTGCTGGCGGATCAGGTAGAGCGTCGAGGTGTGCACGATGCCGGTGGCGAGCTGCCGCTCGACCGCCTCGCGGATCTCCGGGATGTCGTACCCGATCATGTTGGTCAGCACGCCGCCGAAGAAGTCCAGGTAGCTGCGGCCCTGCGCGTCGGTGACCCGGCGGCCCGAGCCGGAGACCAGCTCGATCGGCTCGGCGTAGTACAGCGGCATCCAGGGTGGGAGGACGGCCCGGTGCCGGGCCAGCAGGTCGTCGGTCATCGTGGCACCCCTTCAGCGGCGTTCGCGGATACCGCACGGTCCCACCGCCGGCCGGAACGGACAACTGTCACCCTGTAGCGCAAGGCCGGCACGACCTGACAGCACGTCAACGGTCACCGCCCCACCGTGCCGGGGCGGTAGCATCCGCCACGTGCAGAGCGCGGACGCGGCCCCGTCGACCGGGATGGTCGCCGAGCAGATCACGGCCGAGGTCTCGGCCTGGGTCGGCTCCGCCTCGCTCCGCGGGCTGGTCCGGCACTTCGGCGGTGACTGGCCGGCCGGTGACCTCGCCGAGGTGCTCCGGTTCCTCGACGACTTCTCCGCCCGGCACTGGGATTTCCGGCAGGGGCGCGAACGCCCGGAGGCGCGGGAGCCGACCCTCGACGCGCGGACGTCGAGGTTGGTCCTCGACGCGGCCGCCACGCTCGGCATGGTTCGTCCATCGCTGCCGGCCCGAGGCGCGTACGCCCACCTGGTGGTGCTGGGCGGCCTGGCGCACGCGTGCGTACGCCGCGTCGCGTACGCCGCGCACCTGCTGCGCACCGGCGTGCGGGTGACCGGCGAGGTCGCCGTGCTGGGCAGCTTCCGTCCGCTGTCGGAGTGGGAACGCGCGACCCTGGCCGACGCGGGCCTGCCGGCGGACGACACCGAGGTGGACGTGCTGGACACGGCGGTCCGGCGGGTGTTCGGGGTGACCGCCCCGACCGAGCAGGACGGCGTGGACGCCGGGCACCCGCACCACTCCTGGTCGTCGCGGACCTACCGGCCGGCTGGTCTGCCACCGGTACGGGTGCTCGCCGCGCCCTCCAGCGAGCCGCACCGGCGGCGGGCGCACACCGCCGACACGCAGCGGTTCTGGGCCGAACACGTCCAGCTCGCGCCGGGCGACGCGACGCTGATGGTCACCGCGCCGATCTACGTGCCGTTCCAGCACTGCGACGCGCTGCGCACCCTGGCCGTGCCGTACGGGTGCGGCATCGACACCGTCGGGGTCGACCCGGCGCTGGCCGACCTGGCGGTGCTGCCCGAGCAGACGCTCACCCCGGGGCGCTACCTGCAGGAGATCCGCTCGGCCGTCCGCTCGATGCGCGCCCTGCACGATCTGCTGCGCTGAGCCCGGCCGGCC